>NZ_JAAFAN010000060.1:0-25764 GCF_010287905.1 Cellulosimicrobium composti | reverse complement strand
GTGCCGCGTCGACCATCCGCCGCTCGTTCCTCGCGGCTCCCGCCAGGCCCGCCACGACGCGGCACCACCACCCGCCCCTCCCCGTGCCGGCTCGCCTCGGGTGTCGCTCGCCCGGGCGGGACCGCCACGACGCGGCACCACCCGCCCCTCCGGCGTCGGCTCGCCTCGGGCGTCGCTTGCCCGGGTAGGCGCGCCGTCCGGCGTCGGCTCGCCCTGGGTACGCTCCGGCGCCGGGCCTAGCTGGGCGTCGGGGTGCTGCCGAGGGTGTGCTCGGCGACGGTGCAGGGGTCGGTACCGGCGTCGACGTCGCGCACGCCGCACGCGACGCGACGCATGAGGGTGCGGAAGAGGGCGCGCTCGTCGGGCGCGAGCATGCCGAGCATCTCCTCCTCGGCGTCGTGCACGGCGCCGGCCCAGGCGCCGAGCCGACGGCGGCCCGCGGGCGTCGCGACGACGCGTCGGGCCCGGCGGTCGGCGGGGTTCTGCTGCCGCTCGACGAGTCCTGCGGCGACGAGGTCGTCGACGAGGTAGGTCATGACGGTCCGGTCGATGCCGTGGTGCTCGGCGAGCGCGAGCTGGGTGGGGTGGTCGCCCTGCGCGACGGTGACGAGCACCTGGTAACCCCGCGCGCCGTGGGGGACGTCCTCCAGCGCGTGCTCGACCGTCGCACGGTACGCGCGCAGGAGGACGCCCAGGTGCCAGCCCAGGTCCTCCAGGCGGCCGGGGAGCTCGGTCGGGCGCGTCGTGGCGGTCGTCGTGCTCGTGCTCATCGGCCCAGCCTACCGCGGGAATGCTGTTGCACCATCTATCTGTTACCGATACGTTCTGTCAGACAACGCATTCTGAGATCGCGAGGAGCCATGCCCGACTACGGTCACGACCTGCGCTTCGGGTCCTTCGTCACGCCGTCGGCCGCGGCGCCCCACCAGGTGGTCGCGCTGGCCGAGCTCTCCGAGGAGGTCGGCCTCGACCTCGTGACGTTCCAGGACCACCCCTACCAGGCGGCGTTCCTCGACACGTGGACGCTCCTGTCCTGGGTCGCCGCACGCACCGAGCGCATCCGGCTCGCGGGCAACGTGCTCAACCTGCCGCTGCGCCCGCCGGCCGTGCTCGCGCGGTCCGTCGCGAGCCTCGACCGCCTCTCCGGCGGGCGCGTCGAGCTCGGTCTCGGCGCGGGCGGCTTCTGGGACCCGATCGTCGCGATGGGCGGCGAGCGCCTCACGCCCGGCGAGTCGGTCGACGCCCTCTCCGAGGGCATCGACGTGATCCGGGGTCTGTGGGACACGTCGACGCGCGAGCGTCTCGTCGCGGGCGGTGCGCACCACCACGTCGACGGCGCCAAGCGCGGTCCCGCGCCCGCGCACGACGTCGAGATCTGGGTCGGCGCGCTCAAGCCGCGCATGCTGCGCCTCGTCGGCGCGAAGGCCGACGGCTGGCTCCCGTCCCTGCCGTACCTCCAGAGCTTCGAGGCCCTCGCGCGGGGCAACGCGACGATCGACGCGGCCGCCGAGGACGCGGGCCGCGACCCGCGCGCGGTGCGACGTCTGCTCAACGTGGGCAGCGGCTTCAGCGCCGACGGCGGCGGGGGATTCCTCCGGGGCTCGCCGCGCCAGTGGGCCGAGCAGATCGCCGAGGTCACGCTCGAGCACGGCGTGTCCACGTACGTCGTCATGGGCGACGACCCGACGACGCTCGCCGTCGTGGGCCAGGAGGTCGCGCCCGCGGCGCGCGAGCTCGTCGCGGCCGCGCGCGGGGTCCCCGCGCCGGCACCGGCGGGTCCGGACGGCGCGACGGCGGACGGCGAGGTGCGCGCATGACCGACTACGGCCACCCGCTCCGGTTCGGCACGTTCGTCACGCCCTCGGCGCAGGACCCGGAGGCGACGGTCGGGCTCGCGCGCCTCGCCGAGGACCTCGGCTACGACCTCGTGACGTTCCAGGACCACCCGTACCAGCCGCGCTTCCTCGACACGTGGACGCTGCTGTCGTACGTCGCGTCCGCGACGGAGCGCATCCACGTCGCGCCCGACGTCGCCAACGTGCCGATGCGACCGCCGGCCGTGCTCGCGCGCGCCGCGGCGAGCCTCGACCTGCTCTCGGGCGGTCGCGTCGACCTCGCGCTCGGCGCCGGGGCGTTCTGGGACGCCATGGTCTCGATGGGCGTCGACCGCCTCACCCCGGGCGAGTCGGTCGACGCGCTGGCCGAGGCGATCGAGGTGATCCGCGCGATCTGGGGCGAGGACGGCGAGAGCGAGCTGTTCGTCCCCGGGCGCCACCACCGCCTCGACGGCGCGACGCCCGGGCCGGGCACGACGCGCCGCATCCCCGTGTGGCTCGGCGCGCTCGGGCCGCGCATGCTGCGGCTCGTGGGGGAGAAGGCCGACGGGTGGCTGCCCTCGCTCGGACGCGTCGGCCTCGACGGCCTGCGCGCGGGCAACGCGCGCATCGACGCCGCGGCGACCGCCGCGGGGCGCGACCCGCGCGAGATCACGCGCCTGCTCAACGTCTCCGGCACGTTCGACGACGCCGACGGCGCGAACGGCCTCGGCGGGGCGCCCGACCTGCACGGCGCACCCGCGGCGTGGGTCGACCGCCTGCTGCCGCTCGTGCTCGACGAGGGCGTCTCGACGCTCGTCCTCGCGACCGACGACGAGCGCACCACGCGCCGGTTCGCCGAGGAGGTCGTCCCCGCGCTCCGCGAGCAGGTCGCGCACGAGCGCGCCGCGCGCGGGACGGACACGTCGCGCGTCGTGCCGCTCGCCGTCCGGGCCGCGCGCCGCGACGGCATCGCCTACGACGAGATCCCGTCCACGCTCGCAGAGCACGCGGTCGAGCCCGGCGACGCCGCGTACGCGGGCGTGCGCTCGAACTACCTGCGCGGCGGGTCCCCGGGGCTCGTGCTGCGGCCCCGCGACACCGCGGAGGTCGTCGAGGCGCTCGCGTTCGCGCGCGCCCAGGCCATCACCCGCGACGTGCCGCTGTCGGTGCGCTCGGGCGGCCACGGCATCAGCGGGCGGTCGACGAACGACGGCGGCGTCGTCGTCGACCTCGGCGCGCTCGACACGATCGAGGTGCTCGACGACGCCGCGCGCCTCGTGCGCGTCGGTCCGGGCGCGCGCTGGGGCGAGGTCGCGGCCGCGCTCTCGCCGCGCGGCTGGGCGATCACGTCCGGCGACTACGGGGGCGTCGGCGTGGGCGGCCTCGCGACCGCGGGCGGCATCGGGTTCCTCGGCCGTGCCCACGGCCTGACGATCGACCACGTGCGCGCGGTCGAGCTGGTCCTCGCCGACGGGTCGGTCGTGCGCGCGAGCGACGACGAGAACCCGGACCTGTTCTGGGCCGTCCGCGGCGCGGGCTCGCAGGTCGGGATCGTCACGTCGTTCGACCTCGTCGCGGACGAGGTCGCGGGCGTGGGGTTCGCGCAGATGGTGCACGACGCGTCCGACCTCGCGGGGTTCCTCGAGCGCTGGGGCGCGACGGTCGAGGCGGCGCCGCGCGACACGACGAGCTTCCTCCTCGTCGGGCGCCCGCGCCCGGGGCAGCCGGTCGTCGCGCAGTCGATGACGATGGTCGACTCGGACGACCCGGACACGGTCCTCGCGCGGCTGCAGCCGTTCGCGGCGATCGCCCCGCTGCTCGCGCAGGCGACCGCGCAGATCGTGCCGTACGACGCCGTCGTCTCCGCGCCCCAGCCCGGGTCGCACGGCGGCCAGGGCGAGCCCGTGTCGCGCTCGGGCCTGCTGGAGCACCTCACGCCCGAGGCGGCGGCCCGGCTCGCGGGCCTCGTCCTGAGCGGGGACACGTACTTTTTCCAGATCCGCTCCACGGGCGGCGCGGCGGAGGACGTCCCTGCGGACGCGACGGCGTACGCGCACCGGTCGGCGCGCTTCTCGGTCGTCGCGATGGGCGCGAGCCGGTCGCGGCTCGACGCGCGGTGGGACGCGCTCGCGGACGTGTTCGACGGCATGTACCTGAGCTTCGACACCGACCGGCGCCCCGAGACGCACGCGGCGCGCCTCGCCGACGCGTTCCCGCCCGCGACGCTCGACCGGCTGCGCGAGATCAAGCGCCGGGTCGACCCGGCGAACGTGTTCCGCGACAACCTCCCGGTCCTCGGACCGGACCCGGTCGACGCGGAGGCGGCCGTCCGTTAGGGCCGGGCCGACGTCTCCTCGCGGGGTGACGGCTCGGGGTGCGGCGTCGTCGTCGGAAGGGGCGGCGGCGCGGCCGGTTCTCTCGCCGGCTCGGACGGCGCCCCGGCCGGACGACGACGCACCGTGAGGACCGCGTGCACGGCGAGCCCCGCGAGGATCGCCCAGAACGCGGCGCCGACCCCGGCGACGACGGTGCCGCTCGCGGCGACGAGGAACGTGACGACGGCGGCCTCGCGCCCGCGCGGCTCGGCGACCGCCCCCGCGACCGCCGCCCCGAGCGTGCCGACGAGCGCGAGCCCGGCCGCGGCCTCGACGAGCCCGGCGGGCGCCGCGGCGACGAGCGCGGCGAGCCCCGCGGAGCCGACGGCGAGCACGAGGTACGCCCACCCGGCGGTGTGCGCGGCGACCCAGCGGCGGCGCGGGTCGGGGTGCGCCTCGGGACCTGCGGCGAGGGCGGCCGAGATCGCGGCGAGGTTGATCGCGTGCCCGCCGGCGGTCGCGCCCGCGAGCGTCGCGAGACCGGTGACGGTCATCGCCTCGCGCCACGGGACGCGGTAGCCGAACGAGGCCATGACCGCGACGCCCGGGACGTTCTGCGACGCCATCGTCACGACGTAGAGCGGCACGGCGAGCCCGACGACGGCCTGCCACGAGAGGGCGGGGGTCGTGAGGTCGAGGCGCGGGACGGCGTCGGACCAGGCGAGCGTGCCGCCGTCCACGGCCTCGTACCCGACGACGGCCAGCGTCACGGCGAGCGCGGCCGGTGCCGCCCAGCGCGGCGCGACGCGCAGCAGCACGAGCCACGTGAGCACGACGGGCGCCACGAGGAGCGGCGTCGCGACGAGCGACCGGACGGGCGCGAGGCACAGCGTGAGGAGGACGCCCGCGAGCATCGCCTGGGCGATCGGCGCGGGGATCGCGGCGACGAGGTCGCCGAGGCGCGGCCACAGCGCGGTGAGCAGGACGAGTGCGCCGACGACGCAGAACGCGCCCACCGCGGCGGGCCAGCCACCCGTGACGGCGCCGGTGCTCACGAGGAGCGCGGCGCCGGGCGTCGACCACGCGAGCGTGAGCGGCGTGCGGTGCCGCCACGTGAGCCACAGGATGCCGGCGCCCTGCGTGACGCACAGCGCGAGGAGCCCGGACGCGGCCTGGTCGGGCGTCGCCCCGACGGCGCGCAGCCCCGCGAGCACGACGGCGAACGAGCTCGTGAAGCCCACGAGCGCGGTGACGAGCCCGGCGAGGACGGGGCGCAGGCGGTCCGGTGCGGGGTCCATGCTGCTCCTGGTGCGGCGAGGCGAGCGTTCCGTGAACGGAACGCTACCAGGCGCCGCGAGCACCGTGCGCGGGTAGGCTGCGGCTCGTGAGCGACGGGGCGGGGCGTGCGGGTGCACGGTCGCAGGGGGACGCCGCGGCGGTCCCCCGCGGCGCGGCCGAGCGCCCGGGCGGCGACAACCTCGCCGCGGTCGCGGCCCAGATCCGGGCGCTGCGCGCCGAGCGCGGGCTGTCGCTGTCGGCCCTCGCGGCGGCCGCGGGCATCGGCAAGGGCTCGCTCTCCGAGATCGAGCACGGCGCGCGCAACCCGACGCTCGCCACCCTGTACGCGCTCGCCGGCGCTCTCGGCGTCCCCCTCGCGACGCTGCTCGCCGAGCGTGCCGGCTCCGAGGTCTCCTCCGAGGGCGTGACGGCACGCCTGCTCGACGCCCACCACCTGCCGGACGGCACGGCCGTCGAGGTCTACCACCTCCACCTCGAACCCCACGCGGACCGCACCTCGCCGCCGCACGGGCCGGGCGTCGTCGAGCACCTGCTCATCACGCGCGGCCGCCTGCGCGCGGGGCGGCACGGCGCCGAGGCGGTGGTCCAGGAGGGCGACGAGCTCCGGTGGGTGTCGGACGCCGACCACTCCTACCGCGCGCTCGACGGCGCCCCCGTGGACGCGGTCCTCGTCATCCGCACCCCGTCGCGCGACGCGTAGTCACCGGGACCGGGCCCGCGCCGAGTCCGCGTCAGCGCCGCAGGTCGGGGACCCAGGCGTCGGTGGTGAACCCGGACGGCGCGCCGGGCGACCACGGCGCGGGCGCGGGGTGCGGCGTCCGGACGAGGAACGCGCGCCGGGCCGCGAGCATAAGGTCGAGCAGCGCGCGGCGCTGGCCCTCGACCCGCCACGCCTCGACGGCGCCCCGCGCGACGCGGTCGTGCAGGAGCGCGAGCTCGGTGGCCGCCTGCTGGTAGTCGCGCATCGCGTGCGCGGCCCCGGCGCCGCTCGTGCGCCGTGCCCAGTCGCGCGCCTGGCGTCGCGCCGCGAGCGTCGAGAGCATCGCGAGGTCCGCGGGCGTGACGAGGCCGGTCGGCACGTAGGGCACGAGCTGGCGCTGGATCGTCGCGACGGTGCGGCGTCGGTCGCGCACGAGCACGACGACGAGCGTGACGAGCACGCCGAGCCCCGCGAGGTAGGCGACGCCGAGCGCGAGCGGGCCGAACCCGGTCGACGCGTTCCACAGCATGTGGAGCGCGATCGCCGCGACGAGGCCGCCGAGCGGCGCGAGGACGCGGCGCGGGCCGGGCGGGCTCGTGGCCGCGCTCGCGACGCCGAGACCGGTGAGCGCCGTGCACAGAGGGTGCAGCAGGGGCGTGACGAGCGCGCGCAGCACGAACGTGGGGCCGAGCGTGCCGTCCTGCGCGGCCATGATGAAGTACGTGACGTTCTCGACGGCCGCGAAGCCGAGCGCGACCATCGCCGCGTAGATGACGCCGTCCGTCCAGCCGTCGATCTCGTGCCGGTGGAACCAGAGCATCCCGAACAGCACGGCGCCCTTGAGGATCTCCTCGACGAACGGCGCCCCGAACGACGCGACGACGTACCAGCCGACCTCCTCGCCGAAGAGCGGCGCGGTGAGCAGCTCGAGGCCGAGCGTGTTGAGCACGCCCGCGACGAGCGTCGCGATGCCGGCGCCCCAGAGGAACGCGACGACGAGCGCGCTCGGCGGCTCCGGCTCCAGGCGGTCGAGCGCGAGGACGACCGGGACCCAGATCCCCAGGGGGACGAGCGCGAGCAGGAGCCCGACGGTGAACGTCCCGACCCCGGACAGGGCCGCGAGGACGAGGCCGACGAGCAGGCACAGGCTCGCTACGGCGATCGTGACGATGACCCCGACGCGCGCGCGGCCCGGGGGCCGGCCCTCCAGGACGGCGCGCGGGTCGAGCGGCACCGCGGCCGCGCCGGGGTGCGGCGGGTGCGGCTGCTGCCGGTGGGGCGGGGGGACGGGGCCGCTCGGCGGGAAGGTCACGGGCGCCAAGGCTACGCACCCGGGCGGCACCGGGAAAGGCGCTGCCCGGGTGCGGCGGCGCGCGGGGGTCGGCCCCGCGCGGGGTGGCTACGCCGCGACGTCGTAGCCCGTGCGGAGCCCGCCGCGGCGGCGGACGGTCGCGTCGTCGGGCACGATCTCGTCGGCCGGGACGACGGCGCCGGGCTCGACGAGCACGCGCCGCCCGACGCGTGCGCCGCTGCCCACGCGGGCGCGGTCGCCCACACGGGTCTCCGGCGCGAGGCGGACGTTGTCGCCGATGCGCACGTCGCGGCCGAGGACCACGTCGTGGTCGACCCAGCTGCCGTTCCCGAGCCGGCAGCCCGGGCCGACGACGGCCCCCTTCTCGACGTAGGTGCCCGTGCCCACGGGGACGGACTCGGGCACGCGGGCGTGCGGCGACACGAGGCCGCCGCCGGTGTGACGCACGTAGTGCATGATCTCGCCGTAGTCGTTCTCGACCTGGACGCGGCGGGCGAGGCGGGCCATGTGACCTCCTCAAGGTCTGTCGGCAGGATTCTGCTGACATAACGTCGCGGAGGCCCCCAGGATTCCGACGCGGCGCAGGCCACGCCTCAGGCGGCGCGCGTGGTGCCGCGCACGACGAGGGTCGTGGGGAGGCGCACGTGCGTCTCGCGCGCCGTGCCCTCGACGAGCTCGATCACGAGGCGCAGCGCCTCGGCGCCCATGCGGTGGATCGGCTGGTCGACGGTCGTCAGGGGCGGGGTGGTGAGCGCCGACTCGGGCACGTTGTCGAAGCCGACGACCGAGACGTCGTCGGGCACGCGCAGGCCGAGCTCCGCCGCGACCTCCATGGTGCGGATCGCGGAGAGGTCGTTCGCGGCGAAGACCGCGGTGGGGCGCTCGGGCAGCGAGAGGAGCTCGTGCGCGGGGGAGTCCGCGAGGTCGGGCCGGTAGCCGCCGACGCGCACGAGCTCGGGGTCGAACGGGACGCCCGCCTCCGCGAGCGCCTCGCGGTACCCCTGCTCGCGCAGCCGCGCGGACTCGAGGTCGGGGCGGCCGCCGAGGAAGCCGATCCGGCGGTGGCCGAGGGCCAGGAGGTGCGCGGTCGCGGCGCGCGCCCCCTCGAGGTTGTCGGAGTCCACGGTGGGCGGGCCGGACGGGCCGCGGTGGGGGTCGACGGCGACGACGGGGATCGCGGTGTCGGGCGCGACGACGGTCGGCGTCACGAGGATCGCGCCGTCGATGAGGGTGCCGCCGAGCCGGGAGAGGTAGCGCTGCTCCCAGCCGACGCGGTCGTCGCGGCGCAGCCCGCCGGAGTAGGCGAGCAGCTCGTACCCGGTGCCGTCGACGGCCTCGGAGATGCCCTTGAGGAGCTCGGTCGAGAAGGGCTCGAACTCGGCGACGAGGATGCCGATGACGTTGGTGCGGCGGCTGCGCAGGCTGCGCGCGACGATCGACGACTCGTAGCCGAGGCGGCCGATGACCTCCTGGACGTGGCGCGAGGTCTCGGGCGCGACCCCGTAGCGGCCGTTGATGACCTTGGAGACGGTCGCGACGGAGACGCCGGCGGCGCGCGCGACGTCGCCGATCGTCACTCTTCCCGTGGAGCGCATGGGGAGACAGTAGCCCCTGGTGGTGGCGACGCACGGCCGCGACGAGGCGTGGCGGCCATCGTTTGTAAAACGTTATCGATATCGATTGACACGACTCCGCCGCGACTGCCAGAGTCGTTTTCGGCGGCCCCGACGCGGAGGCGGCCCGGCGCGCTCCAGCAGCGCGCGCCCCTGCGACTCGACGAAGAGGACGGAACGATGAAGTCTCGGAAGCTCCTGGCGGTGTCCGCCGTCGCGATGGCGAGCACCCTCGTGCTCACGGCCTGCGGAGGCGGCGGCGACTCCGGCTCGGAGGACGGCTCGGTCTCGATGACGTTCTGGCACAACTCCACCACCGGTGAGGGCAAGGCGTACTGGGAGGAGACGGTCGCGGCGTTCGAGGAGGCGAACCCCGGCGTCACGATCGACATCCAGGCCATCCAGAACGAGGACATGGACGGCAAGCTCCAGACCGCCCTCAACTCGGGCGACGCGCCCGACATCTTCATGGCGCGCGGCGGCGGCAAGCTGGCCGACGTCGTCGAGGCGGGTCAGGCGCAGGACCTCACCGACGCGATCGACGACGCGACGAGGGAGGCGGTGGGCGAAGCGGGGATGAGTGCGTTCACCGTCGACGGCAAGGTCTACGGCATGCCGGTCGCGATCCTGCCCGGCGGCATGTACTACAGCGAGGACCTGTTCGAACAGGCCGGCGTGAGCGCCCCGCCCACGACGATCGGCGAGCTCGAGGGCGTCGTCGACCAGCTCAAGGCGGCCGGCATCGCGCCCATCGCGCTCGGCGCGAAGGACGCGTGGCCCGCCGCGCACTGGTACTACTTCTTCGCCCTGCGCGAGTGCTCCCAGGACACCATCAACGAGGCGGCCGCCTCGCGCAGCTTCGACGACCCGTGCTGGCTCGCGGCCGGAGAGGACCTCCAGGCCTTCGCCGAGACGGAGCCGTTCAACCAGGGCTTCCTCACCACCTCGGCCCAGCAGGGCGCGGGCTCGTCCGCAGGCATGATGGCCAACCACCAGGCGGCGATGGAGCTCATGGGCGCGTGGAACCCCGGTCAGATCGCGTCCCTCACCCCGGACGAGAAGCCGCTGCCCGACCTGCAGTGGTTCCCGTTCCCGGAGGTCGAGGGCGGTGACGGCGAGCCCGGCGCGATGATGGGCGGCGTCGACGGCTTCTCGTGCTCGGCCCAGGCCCCCGCGGAGTGCGGCGAGTTCCTCAACTTCATCATGACGAAGGAGTCGCAGGAGGCGTACGCGACGGCGTTCCACACGCTCCCCGCGAGCAAGGAGGCCCAGGGCGTCGTGACCGAGCCCGCGCTCGTCTCCGTGCTGGAGGCTTACAACGAGGCGCCGTACGTCACGGTCTGGCTGGACACGCTGTTCGGGCAGAACGTCGGCAACGCGCTCAACACGTCGGTGGTCAACATGCTCGCCGGCAAGGGCACCCCGCAGGACATCGTCGACACGACGAACGCCGCCGCGGCCAAGGAGTAACCACAGCCATGAGCGTGTCCCAGGGCGAGACCTCGCCGATCACGACGACGCCCGAGGACCGGGCCGGGGGCGGCGCCGGCGCCGTGCAGGGGCCGCCCCCGGCCGCCGCGGCGCCGGCCCGCCGGCCGCGCCGCGGCCGCTGGGCCCAGCGCGCGGAGATCGCGGTGCTCACCGGGCCCGCGCTCGTCGTCTTCCTCGCGTTCGTCATCGTCCCCGTGGTGATGGCGGCGTACTACGGGTTCTTCAAGTGGAAGGGCTTCGGCCCGCCGACGGACTTCGTCGGGCTCGAGAACTACCTGACGATCTTCCGCGACCCCGAGTTCCTCGCGGCGCTGCGGCACAACGGGTTCATCCTCGTGATGTCGCTCGTGCTCCAGGGCCCGATCGCCGTGGTCGTCGCGCTCATGCTCAACCGGCGCATCCGCGGGCGCTCGATCGTCCGCGTGCTGGTGTTCGTGCCGTACGTGGTGTCCGAGGTGATCGTCGGCACGGGCTTCAGCCTCATGCTCTCGACGACCGGCGCCGTGAACGACCTGCTGGAGAAGATCGGCCTCGGGTTCCTCGCGGTCGACTGGCTCGCGGACCCGGACGTCGCGATCTGGACCCTGATGCTCATCATCACGTGGAAGTACATCGGCTTCGCCGTGATCCTCTTCCTCGCGGGGCTCCAGGGCATCCCGGACGAGCTGGGCGAGGCGGCCGCGATCGACGGCGCCTCGTACTGGAAGACGCAGCGCTACGTCACGCTCCCGCTGCTCGGGCCGACGGTCCGCATCTGGGCGTTCCTGTCGATCATCGGCTCGCTGCAGCTGTTCGACCTCGTCTACATCATCTGGGGCCAGTACGTGGCCTCGACGGCCGGCACGTCGACCATGGCGACGTACATGGTCGCGAACGGCCGCAACGCGGGGAACTACGGGTTCGGGTCCGCCGTGGCGGTCGTGCTGTTCCTCATCTCCCTCGCGGTGGCGCTCGTGTACCAGCGGTACGTCCTGCGCCGCGACACCGAGGGCGCGATCACGGAAGGGAAGAAGTGATGGCCACCGTCACCGCCGCACCCGCACCCGAGCGCGCACCCGGCGTCAAGGCCCCCAAGGAGCCGCGCGGCTCCGGCATCGGCCGGGGCGGGCCGCTCACGTACGTCGTCGCGTGGCTCCTCGTGGGCGTGTGCCTCGCCCCGATCGCGTACATCGTGATCGGCGGGTTCCGCACGAACGCGCAGATCACCGCCGACCCGTCGGGACTGCCCGACCCGTGGCAGGTCGTCAACTACGTCGAGGTCATGACGAGCTCGCTGTTCTGGCAGCAGCTCGGGAACTCGGTCGTCGCGGCGCTCCTGACGACGCTCGGCGTCGTCGTGCTCGGACTCATGGCGAGCTACGTCATCGCGCGGTACTCGTTCGCGGGCCGTGGCGCGCTGTACGCGCTGTTCGCCGCGGGCCTCATGTTCCCCATGACGGTCGCGATCACGCCGCTGTACATCATGATCCGCACGCTCGGCCTCATGAACACGGTCGGCGGGCTCGTGCTCCCGCAGATCGCGTTCGCCCTCCCGACGACCGTGATCATCCTCGTGCCGTTCCTGCGCGCGATCCCGCGCGAGATCGAGGAGGCGGCGTCCATCGACGGCGCGAGCCGGCTCGGCTTCTTCTTCCGCATGGTCGTGCCGCTGTCCCTGCCGGGCGTCATCACCGTGGGGATCCTCGCGTTCGTCGCGAGCTGGAACAGCTACATGCTCCCGCTCTTCATCCTCAACGACGAGACGTCGTACACGCTCCCGCTGGGCGTGCAGGCGTTCGCGTCGCAGTACTCGGTGGACACGGCCCGCGTGCTCGCCTTCACGTCCCTGTCGATGATCCCCGCGCTCGTCTTCTTCTCGCTGTTCGAGCGGCGCATCGTCGGCGGCCTCACCGGGGCCGTGAAGGGCTGACCGCCCGCCCGTCCGCGCACCCGCCCTGCCCCGCGCCCCGCGCGCGGGGCAGGGCCACCCATCGAAGGAGAACGGTCCCGTGACCGACGTCGTCCCTGCCGTCCCGACGGCACCCACCGGCGCCCCCGAGGCGCGCGCGCCGCGCGTCGTCCCGCCGCAGCAGCCCACGGTCTCGGAGCGCGTGCGCGCGCTCCACGCCCGCATGACCCTCGAGGAGAAGCTCGCGCAGCTCGTCGGCTACTGGCTCGACCAGAACGGCACCGTCGCGCCGATGCAGTCGGAGATGACGGCGGGCCAGCAGGACGGCGGCAGGCTCGCCGAGATCACGCGGCACGGGATGGGGCACTACACGCGCGTCTACGGCACGCGGCCCGTGGACCCGGCGGAGCGCGCGGCGTGGCTGTGGGCGGAGCAGCGCCGGCTGCAGCGCGAGACGCGCCTCGGGATCCCCGCGATCGTGCACGAGGAGTGCCTCACCGGGCTCGCCGCGTGGCAGGCCGCGACGTACCCGACGCCGCTCGCGTGGGGCGCGTCGTTCGACCCGGAGCTCGTCGAGGAGATGGCGCGCGAGGTCGGGGAGTCGATGCGCGCGCTCGGCGTGCACCAGGGCCTCGCGCCCGTGCTCGACGTGGTGCGCGACCCGCGCTGGGGCCGCGTCGACGAGTGCGTCGGCGAGGACCCGTACCTCGTGGGGACGGTCGGCACCGCGTACGTGCGCGGCCTGCAGGACGCGGGCGTGCACGCGACGCTCAAGCACTTCGTCGCGTACTCCGGCTCGCACGCGGGCCGCAACCACGCGCCCGTGAGCGCAGGCCCGCGCGAGGTCGCGGACGTCTACCTCCCGCCGTTCGAGATGGCCGTGCGCGACGGCGGCGCCCGGTCGGTCATGGCGTCGTACGTCGACATCGACGGCATCCCGCTGCACGCGAGCGAGGAGTACCTCACCGAGGTGCTGCGCGAGCGGTGGGGCTTCGACGGCGTCGTCGTCGCGGACTACTTCGGCGTCGCGTTCCTCGAGGTCATGCAGCGCGTCGCGGCGGACCGCGGCGAGGCCGCCGCCCAGGCCCTGCAGGCCGGGCTCGACGTCGAGCTGCCCACGGGCGACGCGTACCTCGAGCCGCTCGCCGAGCGCGTGCGCTCGGGCGCGCTCGACGAGGCGTGGGTCGACCGCGCGGTGCTGCGCCTGCTCGGCCAGAAGGAGGAGCTCGGGCTGCTCGACCCGGACGCGTACGCCGACGAGCCGCCCGCGCGGATCGACCTCGACACCCCGCGCCAGCGCGCCACGGCCCGCCGCCTGGCGCAGGAGTCGCTCGTGCTGCTCGCGAACGACGGCGTCCTCCCGCTCGTGCGGCCCCGCGCGGACGGCGCGGCGGGCGCCCCGCGGCGGATCGCCGTCGTCGGGCCCAACGCGGACTCGTCCGAGGCGCTCATGGGCTGCTACTCGTTCGTCAACCACGTGCTCGCGCACCACCCGGGCACCCCGGCGGGCATCGAGCTGCCCACGGTGCTGGAGTCGCTGCGCGACGCGCTCGCCGGCGCGGGCACCGAGGTCACGCACGCGGTCGGGTGCGCGGTCGACGGCGACGACGTCTCGGGCATCCCCGCGGCGGTCGACGCCGCGCGGGGCGCGGACGTCGCGGTCGTCGTCGTGGGCGACGAGGCGGGCCTGTTCGGCCGCGGCACCGTGGGCGAGGGCAACGACGTCGAGTCGCTCGAGCTCCCCGGGGTGCAGCGGCGCCTCGTCGAGGAGGTCGTCGCGACGGGCACGCCCGTGGTCCTCGTGCTCCTCACGGGCCGCCCGTACGCGATCGGCTGGGCGATCGAGGACGGCGCCGCGCCGGCCCGGCCCGCCGCCGTCCTGCAGGGCTTCTTCCCGGGCGAGGAGGGCGGCCGCGCGGTCGCGGACGTGCTCCTCGGCGCGGTCAACCCCTCGGGCCGCCTGCCCGTGACGCTCCCGCGCGCGGCCGGTGCGCAGCCGTACTCCTACCTGCAGCCGGTGCTCGGCGGTCCGTCCGACGTCACGTCGGCCGACCCGACGCCCGTGCGCCCGTTCGGGTTCGGCCTGTCGTACACGCGGTTCGCGTACGCGGACCTCGAGGTCGACGCGGGCGTGGCCGCGGGCGGGACGTTCGCCGCGGCGGTCACCGTGACGAACACGGGCGACGTCGCGGGGACGGACGTCGTGCAGCTCTACGCGCGCGACGTCGCCGGCTCCGTGCCGCGGCCCGTCGCCCAGCTCCTCGGGTACGCGCGCGTCGAGCTCGCCCCGGGCGAGTCGCGGCGCGTGACGTTCCGCGTCCCGACGACGCGCCTCGCGTTCACCGACCGCCGCCTCGTGCGCGTGGTCGAGCCGGGCGACGTGCAGGTCTGGGTCGGCGCGCACGCGGGCGCGGTGGACGCCGCGCCCGCCACGGACGACCTCGGGTCGACGACGGGCGGCGCGATCGTCAACGAGTCCGCGCCCGCGCAGCGCCGGGTCGTTCCCGGCGCGGCGACGCCGCGCGCGACGCTCGCCGTCACGGGGCCCGTGCACGAGGTGGGCGCCGCGGACGAGCGGATCGTCGCCGTCGAGGTCTCCGCGCTCGCCGACGCGGGGGAGCGCGCGTGACGCGGGTCGAGAACCCGGTCCTGCCGGGCTGCTTCCCCGACCCGTCGATCTGCCGTGTGGGCGACGACTTCTACCTCGTCACCTCCACGTTCGAGTACCTGCCGGGGCTGCCGGTGCTGCGCAGCCGCGACCTCGCGACGTGGGAGCACGTGGGCGACGTCGTCGACCGGTCGGGGCAGCTCGACTACGACGGCATCCGCTCGTCGGGCGGTCTGTTCGCCCCGACGCTGCGCCACCACGACGGCACGTTCTGGCTCGTGTGCACGCTCGTGGACCCGGACGACGACGCGCGTGGCGGCAACTTCGTCATGACGGCGACGGACCCGGCCGGCCCGTGGTCCGACCCCGTGTGGCTGCGCGACGAGGAGGGGGCGCGCGTCGCGGGGATCGACCCGTCGATCTTCTTCGACGACGACGGCCGCGTGTGGCTGCACGGCACGCGCCTCGCGCCCGAGCCGGAGTGGTTCCACCAGACCGAGGTGTGGGTGCGCGAGCTCGACCCCGCGACGTGCACGCTCGTGGGTCCGGAGCACGTCGTGTGGACGGGGGCCGTGCGCGGCGCCGTGTGGGCCGAGGGCCCGCACCTGTACAAGGTCGACGGCACGTACTACCTGCTCGCGGCCGAGGGCGGCACGGACTTCCACCACGCGGTGTCGGTCGCGCGCGCGTCGTCCGTGACCGGGCCGTACGAGGGGAACAAGGCCAACCCCGTCCTCACGCACCGCCACCTCGGGCGCGGCGTGGACGTCGTCGGCGTGGGGCACGCCGACCTCGTCGAGGCACCCGACGGGTCGTGGTGGGCCGTGCTGCTCGCCATGCGGACCTACGGCGGCTACCACTACCCGCTCGGCCGCGAGACGTTCCTCGTGCCCGTGGTGTGGGAGGACGGCTGGCCGGTCCTCGCCCCCGGGGAGGGCCGCGTGCCCGACGCCGTCGAGGTCCCGTTCGCGGTCGCGGCGCCCCGGACGGCGGTCCAGGGCGGGGCGAGCGGCGTGGTCGGCCCGGACGACCCGCGGTGGTCCGGCGTGCGCGCCCTGCCGCGCGACGTCGCGACGCCCGCCGGCGAGGGCTGGGACCTCGCGGCGCGCCCGACGACGCTCGCCGAGCCGGGCGCGCCCGCGTTCCTCGGGGTGCGCCAGCAGCACCGCGACGTCGACGTGACCGTCACGTTGCGCGTGCCGCAGGTCGAGGGGGAGCGGGCGGGCGTCGTCGTGCGGCAGTCCGAGGACGACCACGTGCGGCTCCTCGTGGACGGCGGCCCGGGCGGGTCGCGGCGCGTCGTCGCCGTGCACCGGCGCGGCGGCTCCGACGAGGTCGTCGGCACGGCGACGCTCGACGCGGCGCCCGGGGACCCGGTGACGCTCGGGCTGCGCGTGCGCGGCCAGGACTACGCCCTCGTCGCCGGTCCGGCGGGCGGCGAGCCCGGCGGACCGGTCGGCACGCTCGCGACCGTGGACGGCCGCACGCTCGACAGCGCCGCCGCGGGCGGGTTCCTCGGGCTGTGGCTCGGCGTGCACGCCACGAGCGAGGGCCGCCCGACGTCGTCCGTCGTGCGCGTGGACCGGTTCGCCTACGAGCCGGTGGGCTGACCCGCCCTCCGCGCGTGCGGGCCCGACGGACGGGGATACCGTCGGGGCATGTCGAGCGAACGGACGCGGACCGAGGTGGATCTCCTGGGGTCGAAGGAGGTCCCCGCGGACGCCTACTACGGCATCCACACGGTTCGCGCCGTCGAGAACTTCCGCATCTCCGGGACGACGATCAGCGACGTCCCGGAGATGGTCCGCGGGATGGTCATGGTCAAGAAGGCGTCCGCGCTGGCGAACCGCGAGCTGCGCACGATCCAGCGCGACGTCGCCGACGCCATCGTCGCCGCGTGCGACGAGATCCTCGTGCACGGCCGGTGCCTCGACCAGTTCCCCGTGGACGTGTTCCAGGGCGGCGCGGGCACGAGCGTCAACATGAACACCAACGAGGTCGTCGCCAACCTCGCGCTCGAGCTCGCGGGCTTCGCCAAGGGCCGCTACGACGTCATCAACCCGAACGACCACGTCAACCGCTCGCAGTCGACCAACGACGCCTACCCGACGGGGCTGCGCCTCGCGGTGCACGAGCTCGTGGGCCGCCTCCAGGACGAGGTGCGGCGCCTGGAGCGCGCGTTCGACGAGAAGGCGTCCGAGTTCGCGGACGTGCTGAAGATGGGCCGCACCCAGCTCCAGGACGCCGTGCCCATGAGCCTCGGCCAGGAGTTCGCGGGCTTCGCCGTGAACGTCGGCGAGGAGGACCGCCGGCTCCAGGTCGCGAGCGACCTCCTGCTCGAGGTCAACCTCGGCGCGACCGCGATCGGCACCGGCCTCAACACCCCGCCCGGCTACCCCAAGGTCGCGACCCGCCGCCTCGCCGAGGTGAGCGGCCTGCCGACCGTGCCGGCGGAGAACCTCGTCGAGGCGACGTACGACAACGGGGCGTACCTCGCGGTGCACTCGGCGCTCAAGCGCCTCGCCGCGAAGCTGTCCAAGATCTGCAACGACCTGCGCCTGCTCTCGTCCGGCCCGCGCGCGGGGCTCGGCGAGATCAACCTTCCCGAGCTCCAGGCCGGGTCGTCGATCATGCCCGCCAAGGTCAACCCCGTGATCCCCGAGGTCGTCAACCAGGTGTGCTTCAAGGTCATGGGCAACGACGTGACCATCACCCACGCCGCCGAGGCGGGGCAGCTCCAGCTCAACGTCATGGAGCCGGTGCTCGCGCAGGCCATGTTCGAGTCCCTGCACCTGCTCACGCAGGCGTGCGTCGCGCTGCGCACCACGTGCGTCACCGGCATCACCGCGAACGTCGAGGTGTGCCGCCGGCACGTGCTCGACTCGATCGGGATCGTCACCTACCTCAACGAGATCATCGGCCACCGCAACGGCGACCTCGTGGGCGCGGAGGCGGCCCGGACCGGGAGGTCGGTGCGCGACGTCGTCGTCGCGCGCGGCCTGCTCACGGCCGAGGAGGTCGACGCCGTGCTGACGACCGAGAACTTCCTGCGCCCCCGCTACACCGGCCGCTACTACGACCCGGACGAGCGCGGCCTGCCGCCGCGCGGCGAGGAGGGCGAGTCCTCGCGCGTCGTCGAGTCGGACGACGCGACGGGCGCGCCGTCCGACCCGGAACCCGAGGGCTGACGGCCGCCGAGAGCCCGCACGATCCCGCTCAGGCCCGTGCTCACGAACGTGCTCACGACCGCGCGAGGTCGTGCACCGCACGGTCGATCGGTGGGCGGAGGTCGAGGCCCGGGTCGACGGTGAGGCGGTGCAGGAGCAGCCCGTCGCACAGCGCCATGAGGGCGCGGGTCGCCGGCACGGGGTCGGGGACGCCGGCGTCGGCGACGATCCGCTCGGTCCAGCGCTCGAACGCGCGGCGCTGCTGCCGCAGGGGCTCGCCGAGCTCGGGGTCGCCGGAGAGCTCGAGGAAGAGCGCGTAGCGCGCCCGGGTCCGCGTGGCGTACGGCCCCGCCTGCGCCTCGGTCATGGCGCACAGGCCGTCGACCAGCGCGTCGACTCCGGTGATCTCCGGCATCGACCCCGGGTCGAAGTCGGCACGCTCGCGCTCGGCGATCCAGTCGCCGACCCCGGCGAGCAGGGCGCGGCGCGTGCGGAACCAGTTCGACGTCGACCCCGGGGGGAGACCGGCGCGCCGGTCGACCCGGGCGTGGCTCAGCGCGCGCACCCCGTCTCTGCCGAGCACCTCCACCGCCGCGTCGAGCGCTCGTTCCCGTGTGGCCGCGGCCATGGACTCCCTCTCTCGGCAGGTCTACTATGAACATAGTAGTCCGGTCGCACGAAGGAGTCGCCATGACTACGCCGCAGCCCACCACCCGCCCCGGCCACGTCGAGGGCTGGTCGCCCCCGCTTCCTGAGGCTCCTGGCTTCGCCCACGACCTCGTCGAGACGCCCGGCCTGCGCACCCACGTCGCGAGCATCGGCACGGGGGACCCCGTCGTCATGCTGCACGGGTTCCCCGAGCACTGGTGGCAGTGGCACGCGGTCGCGCCCGCCGTCGCGGCCGCCGGCTACCGCGTCCTGTGCCCGGACCTGCGCGGCGCGGGCTGGACCACCGCCGACGACCCGCGGATCGACCGCGAGACCCGCCTGCGCGACCTGCTCGCCCTCCTCGACGCGCTCGGGGTCGAGCGCGCCCACCTCGTGTCCCACGACATGGGCGTCATCACGGCGATGCAGCTCACCTACGACCACCCCGAGCGCGTGCGCACCGCCGTGCAGCTCTCCGTGCCGCCCGGCTTCTTCCGGTTCAGCCCGAGGCTGCTCCCGGCGTTCGAGCACCTGCCGCACCTGATCTGGCACCGCCGGGGAGCGTCGCTGCGCGGGACCTTCTCGCCCCGGTACGCGGCCCGCCCGATGTCGCGCGAGACCGTCGACGCCCACCTCGCACCGTTCGCCCGGACCGAGATCGACGCCGCGGTGCGACCGCTCACGCGCCGCATGGTCGTGGCCGAGGCCCTGCGCATGATGCGTGGCGCCTACCGCACGCGGCGGCTCACCGTGCCGACCCTCGTCGTCTACGGCCGCCGCGACCTGCCCACGACCGAGGAGCTCATGCACCGCATCTGCCCCGACCCGGACCGCTACGCCGACCGCCTCGAGCTCGCGTGGGTCGACGACGCCGCGCACTTCATCACCGACGACGCCCCCGCGGACGTCGCCGCGCTCACGGTGGACTGGTTCCGGCGCGCCGCGTGACGTGCGCGGTCAGGACCGGACGCGGACGGCCCGCAGCGCGACGCCGACCGCGAGCACGGCCGCGCCCGCCACGACGCTCGCGAGCGGGAGCGTCACGACGAGCGCGACGCAGCCGACGGCGCCCAGCGCCTGCAGCGCGCGGGGGTACCGGCGGTGCGGGGCGCTCTGGCGCAGCGCCGAGAGGTTCGCCACGAGGTAGTACACGAGCACCCCGAACGACGAGAACCCGATCGCGCCGCGCAGGTCCGTCGTGAGCACGAGCACGACCACGACCGCCCCGACGGCGAGCTCGGCGCGGTGCGGCCCCCGGTGCACGGGGTGCACCGCCGCGAGCCACGCGGGCAGGTCGCCCGTGCGGGCCATCGCGAGCCCGGTGCGGCTCACCCCCGCGAGGAGCGCGAGGAGCGCGCCGGCGCTCGCGGCCACCGCGCCGACGCTCACGACCGGCCCGGCCCACGTCCACGACCCGGCGGCGACGGCGTCGGCGAGCGGTGCGGCGGACGCGGCGAGCCGCGCGGGCCCGAGCACGGCGAGGAGCGTGACCGCCACGACGGCGTAGAGCACGACGACCGCCCCGAGCGAGAGCACGACCGCGCGCGGGATGGTGCGGCGCGGGTCGCGCACCTCCTCGCCGAGCGTCGCGACGCGCGCGTACCCGGCGAACGCGAAGAACAGCAGCCCGGCGGCCTGGAGGACGCCGTACCAGCCGCCGTGCGCGCCCTCGGGGTCGAGGACGGCGGACCACCGCGGCGTCGTCCCCGCGAGGCTCGCGACGACGGCCGTCGCGATCGCCACGAGCGCGACGGCGACGATCCCGCGCGCGAGGCGGGCCGTGCGGGTCACGCCGCGGTACCCCACGGCCGTGAGCAGCACGACCGCCGTCGCGGCGACGGGCCGCTCCCACCCGGGCGGGGCCGCGTAGGCGGCGAGCACGAGCGCCATCGCCGCGCAGCTCGCCGTCTTGCCGACGACGAACCCCCACCCGGCGAGGTAGCCCCACCAGGGCCCGAGGTGCTCGCGCCCGTAGACGTACGTGCCGCCCGACGTCGGGTGCTGCGCCGCGAGCTGCGCCGACGACGTCGCGTTCGCGTACGCGACGACGGCCGCGACGGCGAGCCCGACGAGGAGGCCGGTGCCCGCGGCCGCGGCGGCGGGTGCGAACGCGGAGAACACGCCTGCCCCGACCATCGACGCGAGCCCGACGACCACGGCGTCGGTCGTGCCGAGCCGGCGCGCGAGGGAGGGCTGGTCCGCGGTGGAGGTCACCCGCACAGCGTGCCAGCACCAGCGGCGACGGGTGCGCCCGGGGCGTGCGCGGTCGGTGCCCGGTGGCGAGCGACGCGGGGCGGTTCCTATCGTGGGGGGCGGCCGAGGCGCCGCAGGGGGCACCGGCTCGTGAAGCAGTCCGCGGCCGGTGCACCTCTCAGGCACCGACCCGGACTCCCGGCCCCCTGCGACGACGCCTCCCGCCCCTCCTGTAGGTTCTCGCGGTACCTGTCGGAGGTCCGGTGCTGTGACCTGCGGATTCGCAGTAGCGTGTCGTAGCCGGATTCTCACTAGCGTGGCGGAATCCTCAGCGTCGAGTGACGGGATCCGCCGATCGGCGAAGTCGGGGTCCACCGACCTGGCGGCTATCCGCCGACAGGATTTGGGCGGTGTCGTCCGGGACGTGGTTCGGGTCTTGTGCCATGGTGTCCGCGGAGGTGCGCAATGACGACGGCGTGGGTAGTGCGTGAGGGTAAGTACGGCGAGAGAGAGGCCTGGTCGATCGCCAACGGCCTCTCCGGCGGCGGCTGGCACGAGCTTCCCGACCTAACCCCGTGCAAGACGCGAGGCGACGTGGGTGAACTGGTCGCCGAGGTGTTCGGGGACGCGAAGCCGGGAACAGTCGCGAACTACACCGGCCAGCTCCACGCGTTGCGGCATCGCATTAGCCCTGGCGACTTGATGGTGCTGCCTGCCAAGGACGGCACGATAGCCCTCGGATGGGTGACGAGCGGGTACGAGTACCTCGAACACGAGGAGCTGGATCGCCGTCACGTCGTGCGTGTGGACTGGAAGGTCACCGACCTCCCACGCAGCGCGGTCAAGCAGGACTTGCTGTACACCTTGGGCAGCGTGCTCACCGTGTTCGCACCTTCACGACACAACGCCGTGGCTCGTCTCGAGTCGCTCCTGGCGACAGGAACGGACCCAGGGCAGCTGACGACTGAGTCTGGTGCCGCGGCGGCTCCAAGCCAGAGCGACGACTCGGTCGACGATCCTGAGACGCAGACGGACATCGTGCAAGTGGCGCGGGACCGCATCATGACACGCATCTCTGAAGAGTTCGTTGGTGACGGGCTAGAGCAACTCGTGCTGGCGATCCTCGAAGCGGAAGGGTTCACCTGCCGTAAGTCTGCGATCGGCGCGGACCGAGGCATCGACATCATCGCGGGTCGGGGGGTGCTCGGGATGGAGTCACCAAAGATCGTGGTTCAGGTGAAATCGGGTGGCCAGGTCGCCGACAGCGTCGTGCGAGATCTGAGCGGCGTAGTGCACGAGCAGGATGCGGATCATGGTCTCCTGGTCGCTTGGGGCGGGCTGACGAAGCCCGCTCGCGACTCCGTCTACAAGCAGCAGTTCAGGATCCGAGCCTGGACCGCCGACGAGGTCGTCGACGCAGCCATGCGCGTGTACGACCGCCTCCCGGACGACGTCCAGTCTCGCCTCCCGCTACAGCGGGTCTGGATGCTCGTGGAATAGCGGGACCACCGGCGTTGGGCACGACGAGGCCAATAGACCGAGGGCCTTCGGGAATCGTGCCGACGATTCGCGCGGGACCACCAGGCATTGAGGGTCATGTCGGACGGTAGCCCTAGCATCGGGCTGTGACGTGGCGCCCTGGCATTCCCGTATCCGATCCAATCGTCGCGGAGGAGTTTGCGGCTTGGCACATGGTGCGACTGGGCTATCTGGATGCGGTACGCACTCCAACCGGAGCAGACGGAGGCATCGACGTCCGCGCCTTGACAGCGATCGCGCAGGTGAAGCGAACCGCCTCCCGAGTTGGGAGACCTGACGTCCAACGGCTCGCAGGAGCTCGAGAAAGCAGGGGTCATCTGAGTCTGGTCTTCTACTCAAAGTCAGGGTATACCCGCGAAGCCGGACTCAGTGCCGAGGAGTTGCATATGGCGCTCTTCGTATATGACGAGGCTGGTAGGGTCGCCTCCTGTAATCGGTGGGCAGCAAAACTTGAAGCCTCGGCTAGGGCGCGGCGGATTCGAAACAGGAGGAAGGTGCGTGTCGTTCGCCGAGGTGATTATCTTGCGGCTCTCTCCTGACAGTGCCCGCGGGTCTGCCCTTAGTTCTGGAGCGCTCGGAGCAGCCTCTCTCGATATGGGCGATCTTTCTTGCTTCCGCCGTGGTTTTCCTTTCGATCAACCTGCTGGTGGCCGCAACCTGGACCAGAGATCTTCTGCGTTCTCTTAAAAGCGAGCTCGACCATCATTGCGAAGATTTAGATTCCGTTACAGATGCGCGCCACCTCGACTCCGTAAATCCGGCGCGGGGCACGATGAATATGTGGCCATTCGTGAGGACAGGTGCGCTGAGTGACATCGATGGCTCATCCGACGAACACGCGTAGCCAGCGGCTCGGTGCTTCAGGCCACCAATTCCATTGCTCCGGGCGCTCTCGACTAGGCGAATCTCCCACCTGATGGTGACGGAGACGTGTCCCGTACTGCCGTAGTCGGCGGTCGGCTCGAGTCTCGAGGCCCGACGGTCGCGAGCTTCCGCACTTCCATCGGGCTGCAAGTGCCGTGACGCGCCGACCGAGCCGGACCTACTCGGGAAGCGGCCAGCCCTCCGTCGCGACGCGATCACGCCAGTAGCTCGCCGCATCTCGTCCGCTCGCCATGGCTGTGAACTCCCCCGTCCTCCTCGCGAGCTCGATCGCGGGCTCTGTGCCATCGACAAAGGACTCGAGCGCGAGGTGGAGCCCAGTGCTTCCGAGGAACTCGGCATACTCACGGACCGAGCGCACGACGGCGACGTTCGTGGGATTGCCATGCTCCAGCGCGTTCCGAACTCGCCGCCGGCGTGCTTGGAGAACCTCGCCTTCGACGGCGTACGTGTCAGCGAGTGCACGGTATACGACGGGGTCGCTGATGCTCGCGAACATCCGGGCGACCCACGTACGCTCGTGTTCGAGCCGGCACAGCGAGAGGAAGTCGACCGCGCGGTCCGCGAGCAGCAGGACCCAGGGCTGCGTCGGGTGTGTCGAATAGAGTTCTCTCGTCAGCTCGGTGCGAAGCGCATCGTCATGACCTCCTCCGACTAGGCACATCCCTGACGCGACACGGAGGTCGGTCAGCCAACGGACGTGCGCCCACCGCTTCCCGAGCAAGTCGAACAGATCGTTCGGCCCCATCGAGGCGTGCGCCGCCACATGCTGCACGACGCGGTCCGAGAGAGGGATGACTGCCCTGATGTCGGCATCTGATGGCGGCCTCAGTGCCATGTCGCGGCTGAACGGGCGGTCGGCGGTCGTCTGCACCTCGATCGCTGCGGCAAGGAAGGAAGGGAGCTCCTCACGTGCAAGCGCCTCAGCGATGCGCGGGGCGTGGCGCTGGATCGCCTCAGTGGTGATGCCAGCACCGTAGGTGTCGTTGGGGAACCCCGTCGTCTTGTGTACCGCGTAGTGCCCGACACTGGCAGGCTTGCCTGAGCGAAGCACGGCGTGCTGGGCGAGCTGTGGCAAGATCCCGCCCGTTCGGTGGATGGAGATGTTCCAGATCGCGGCGATGATCTCGGTCGCCCGCTCGATCGCGTCTGCTGGCGTCGTGACGCCGAGATCGACACGGACGAGGGTGTCGACGTCGGACTCTTCGTCGACAAGCTTCGCCACCTGAAAGGTGTGCCTGTCCTGGACCAGTTCCCACAGTTCCGCCTTGTGCGGGAATTCGAAGCGCCCGGGCTCGGCGTTCGGTACCGTCCAGTGCGCGTCGTAGATGGAGACCCGGCCCGCCTCGAGGTGCTGATGGATGCGCCCCTTGTAGCCGAGCCACACGACCGTCGGCTCCGTGGTCGCGGCTGTCCCGACAAGGGAACGCGCTCGGGCAAGGCGCTGGTCGAGCGGGGTGTCCCTCACCCCGAGCGGAACGTCGCCGACGTCACGCCCGAAGGCGACGATCGACACCAGCTCCCCGAACACCGTACTTGCCTGGAGCCCGCGCGCCCGGATCTGCTCGAACAAGAGCTCTGCGATCGGCCGGTACTCCCGGCCAGCGAGCGTCTGGTCCTGGGCGACAGCGACGAGGTCGTCCCAACAGGCGCGCGTGGCCTCATCGGTTCTCAGCGCGATCAGGAGGTCTGCCGCGGTCCTCGAGACGTCGGCCCAGGCAGGATCCGTACGCGTGCCGGGGGACTGCTGGAGGATCGACTTCGGGCTCGAGACGAGCAGGGATAGGGCTGACTCGAACGCCGCGAGCGGCGCAGCGATGAACGTGCGAAGCGACGGCCCGACTTTGCCCGTTGACTCGTCCAGGTCCCGCTGCAGCGACTCGCGATTCGGCCGAGGAGCCCAGGCGTCGGGCCCGCTCGCAAGCTGCACCCACGCGGCGATCTCGCTCACGATCACCGTGAGCGGTAGGACCGCACTGGTGCCGTGGCCCCGATCGAGCGAAGACGTGAGCGACTTGATCCAGTCCGGGTCGTCGGGCGACCAGTGATCGCCGAGGTTGTAGTCGATCATCATAGCAAGTACGTAACCCATCCGTTTGGTCCGACCCCGATCGTCCTCATGCTGGACGAGCCCTGCCCATGGTGCACCTGCGAGAGCTACCGGGATGCCTACTCTGATCGCAGGTTCCGACGAACCGGCGGATCAACGGGGCGCTGAATCGCCCTGGGTTTGTTGGAGGTTCCTGACCTTGGAAACGAGGATGGAGCCATGCCGAAGGAGCAGACGCCGGG
>NZ_JAAFAN010000005.1:0-112296 GCF_010287905.1 Cellulosimicrobium composti | reverse complement strand
CCTGGGCACAGCAACATCCTTCCAGCCTGCTCGGCGAGCAAGCGATCTGAGATGTCACAGATCCGTGCAGCAGCCCCACCTGTCACTGCGGGCAAGCGACGGACTTGTCGATGAAACCCGCTCGCCGCGGAGTACCTCGGCGTCGTGCCGGGTTGTGGGTGACTCCGCCTAGGTTCGAGGACCATGGGGGCGAAGCGGACGTACACGGACGACGACCTGGTGGCCGCTGTCGCGGCGTCGACGTCCTGGCGCGGGGTCCTTCGGGCGCTCGGTCTCCTCGGAACGTCCTCCGCAGCAGCGCGGTCGGTTCGGTCCCACGCCGAGCGGCTGGAGATCGACTACGGCCACTTCACGGGCCGGCGGCGGTGGAGCGACGCCCAGTTGCGTGCGTCGGCGGCGGAGGCAAGGTCCTGGGCCGACGTGACTGCCGCGTTGGGGCTCCAAGGCGGGTCCGCGACCACGACGGTGAATGGCCACGCCGCCCGTCTCGGTGTTGAGGTTGACCACCTGGACTCAGCCTCGGCGCCCGCACAGGGTGTCGAGCTCGTCCCGGACATCGTCCATCTCAGTCGCGCGGGGGCTCTGCTCGCGGCGGGTTGGTACACCCTGTGTGGCGCGAACGTCTCCTGGCCCCTGGAACCCGCGCGGTACGACCTGCTCGTCGGTGCTGGAGCGGACATCCGGCGCGTCCAGGTCAAGACGACGACGACGCGGGAGGGCAGCTCATGGAAGGTATACCTCTCGACGTCGCGTCGGGGGCGCACGCTCTACGACGCGGAGGAGATCGATGAGTTCTTCGTCGTCGACGGCGACCTCTCGTACTACGTGATCCCGCTCGGTGCCGTCTTGGGAGTGCATGCCGTTCACCTGAGTGCTTATGAGCGCTTCCGGGTGCTGACGTGTCCCGCGACGCGGGAGTGAGCCGTGCTCTGCTCTAGCGCGGAGTGTCGCTGTCGAGGATGCCAGTGCGGATGCCCCCGCGTGCCGGGTCACCCTCACGACGGGTACGGGTCCAGGCCGGAGACCGGTGCCGGGGGGCGCGGCCTCCGGCTCCGGTCGGCGTACGGACCGTCACGCGCCCCTGGGGTCGACCGCCGCCGTCGACGAGACCCCAGGTGCCACGACAATCTTGCCATGCACGCCCCCCGCCTCGGCGTGGGCGTGGGCGTCCTGGATGCGCTCGAGGGGATAGACCCGGTCGGCGACGGAACGCAGTGACCCGTCCTCGGCGTAGCGTCGCAGCTCGTCGAACAGGTCGGGCACGGGGCGGCCCAGGAAGAACCGGATGCGTCGCGGGCCGAACACGGCGGACGCGGCGATGGTCGCGAGGCTGCGCCGCGGACGGTCGACGTCGAACGCGATCGCGACCATGCGTCCCGAGCGTTCCAGCTTCCGGCGCAGGCGCCACAGCTCGGTGCCACGCGTGTCGAGGATCACGTCGAAGCGGTCGAGGTCGGACAACGGTCGTCGGTAGTCGATCACCTCGTCCGCGCCGAGAGAGCGGACGAACGGGAAGCTGCGCGGGTGGGCCAGCGCGGTGACGTGCGCTCCCCAGGCCTTCCCCACCTGCACCGCGACGCTGCCGACCCCTCCTGCCGCGCCTCGAACGAGCAGCCGTTCCCCGGGCTGCAGGCGTGCCTTGTCCCGCAGGCCGATGAGCGCGGTCGCGCCGCCGGCCACGAGGGAGACCGCGTCCTGCGGTGTCCATCCCTGAGGCATCCGCGCGAGACGTCCGGCGGGGACGGCGACGTACTCGGCCGCCGTCCCGTCGGGACCGCGTTCGTCGACCGTCCCCCAGACGAGCTCGCCGGGTCGGAACGTGGTCGCACCGGGTCCCGTCTCGACGATCTCGCCGGCCAGGTCGACGCCGGGGTAGGCGGGGAGGGCGGTGCGCACGATCCATTGCAGCTTCCCGCGCCGTTGGGCGATCTCGCCGCCGTTCACCGTCGTGGCGTCGACGCGGACGACGACCTCGCCCGCGCCCGCCCGGGGGCGGTGCCGCTCCACGACGTCCAGGACGTCGGGTGCGCCGAATCGCGCGAACGAGGCGGCCTTCATCGGGTCTGCGGACGTGTCGGTCATCGAGGGCTCCTTGGGTGCCGTGGTCGTGCGTGTCTCGGCGACGCTAGGACGGAAAGTGGGCACCATCGCCCGTTTCGCGGTGAACTGAGAGGCCGAGCCTCGTGATCCTCTCGGATGGGAGCACCTGCCATGCCTGGTCCGTCGCGACGGGACGTCGTCCGCAACCGCGCTCGGCTCCTCGCCGCGGCCCGTGAGCTCTTCGTCGCCGAGGGGTTCGACGTGCCCGCGGCGGCGATCGCGCGCCGCGCGCACGTGGGCACCGCGACGCTGTACCGCCACTTCGCGACGCGGAGCGATCTCGTGGACGCCGTCTTCGACGCCGAGGTGCGTCACTGCCTCGCGCTGCTCGAGGAGGCGGTCGAGGTCGACGCGCCGTGGGACGGCGTGCGCCGGGCGCTCGAGGCGGTGGCCGAGCTCGAGGTCGCGGCGCCGGGGTTCGCCGGGTCGTTGCTCGCCGAGAACCGCGAGACACCCCTCATGACGACGTTCCAGCGCGCGGTGCGCACGCACCTGTCGACGCTCGCGGAGCGGCTCCGGGGCGAGTCCGACGCCCGCCCCGACCTGGGCGGCAGCGACCTGCTCCTGGCGCTGACCGCCGTGCGCGCCGTCGCGGTCGCCGACCGCCCGGAGGCCGTCCGGCACGCGCGACGGTTCGTCGACCTGATCGTCGAGGGGATGCGGACGAGCAGCGCGGGTGGGGCATCGGGCTGACAGCGGCGCTCGCGCCGTCCAGGAACCCGTCACGCCGGCCCGCGCCCGCCGTCGACGGGCGACTACGCTCGGGCCATGCCGACCGTCCTCCTCGTCCGTCATGGCCGCACGACCGCGAACGCGGGCGGGATCCTCGCCGGCCGCGCGGGCGGGGTGCGGCTCGACGCCACGGGCGAGGACCAGGCGGTCCGGGCTGCGAGGCGTGTCGCGGCCATCCCCCTCTCACGCGTCGTGACGAGCCCGCTGGAGCGGTGCCGCCAGACCGCGCAGGCGCTGGTCGAGCAGCAGCCGGACGTCCCGGAGACGACGACCGAGCACGGCATCACCGAGTGCGACTACGGGAAGTGGCAGGGGCGCGCGCTGAAGGACCTGGCCGCCGAGCCGTTGTGGTCGGTCGTGCAGACGCAGCCGTCGGCGGCGGTCTTCCCGGGCGGTGAGTCGCTGGCCGCGATGCAGGCCCGGGGCGTGGAGGCCGTGCGGCGCCACGACGCGGAGGTCGCGGAGCGGTTCGGGGCGGACGCGGTGTGGGCGGCGGTGTCGCACGGCGACGTCATCAAGTCCGTCCTCGCGGACGCGCTCGGCATGCACCTCGACCTGTTCCAGCGCATCGTCGTCGGCCCGGCCTCGATCTCCATCGTTCGGTACGGGCCGCACCGCCCCGAGGTCGTGGCGGTGAACACCGACGCGGGCGATCTCTCGTGGCTGCGCGGCGCCGCACCGGTCGGCGACGCCCCGGTCGGGGGCGGCGCCGGACCGGCCCCCGCCGACGACCCGACGGAGATGCGCCCCTCCTGACGTCCGACCCGTGACCACCCTCCACGGGCGGCGGCGCCGCTCGTAGAGTGAGGACATGCCCACTCTCGTGCACGAGTACGACTGGCCGGACCGCGTCGTCGTGGGGACCGTCGGCATGCCGGGGTCCCGCACCTTCTACCTCCAGGCCCGCGCGGGGACGCGGACGACGAGCGTCGCCCTGGAGAAGGAGCAGTCCGCCGTCCTGGCCGAGACCATCCAGCGCCTCCTCGACGAGCTGATGGAGGCGCCCGACAACCGGTACAGCGTCCCCGCGGACGTGCCGGCCGAGCTCGTCGACGACGACCCGCTGGACCTCCCGCTCGAGGAGGAGTTCCGCACGGGCTCGATGCGCCTCTCGTGGGACCCGCGCACGGCGCAGGTCGTCGTCGAGGCGTTCCCGCTCGTCGACGACGACGACCTCGACCCCGAGGCGGACGAGCCGGAGCCGGAGGAGGCGCTCGTCGTCCGGATGCCCGTCGGCACGGCGCGCGCGTTCGCGCAGCGCACGCGCGCCGTCGTGCGCGCCGGACGCCCCGCCTGCCCCCGGTGCGGCCTGCCCGTCGACCCCGACGGGCACGAGTGCGTGCTCCCCGACGAGGAGTGACGGTCCCGCACGCCGACCTCGACGCCGCGCCGCTCGAGGTCGTCGGCCGCATCCGCGCCGCGTCCAACGCGACGTTCCTCGCGCGCGTCGGCGACGTCCCCGTCGTCTACAAGCCCGTCGCGGGCGAGCGGCCGCTGTGGGACTTCCCCGACGGCACGCTTGCGGGACGCGAGGTCGCGGCGTACCTCGTCTCGGAGTCGACCGGCTGGGGGATCGTGCCGCGCACGTGGCTGCGCGACGGGCCGCACGGGCCCGGCATGGTGCAGCTCTGGCAGGAGGTCGACGCCGCGCAGTCGCCGGTGGACGTCGTCCCCACCGGCGAGGTGCCGGCCGAGGGCGTGCGCACGGTCCTCGAGGGCGTCGACGACGCCGACCGGCCCGTCACCCTGGTGCACGAGGACTCCGCGGCGCTGCGCCGCATGGCCGTGTTCGACGCCGTCGTCAACAACGCCGACCGCAAGGGCGGGCACGTGCTGCCGCTCGCCGACGGCCGCCGCCTCGGCGTGGATCACGGCGTCACGTTCCACGTCGAGCCCAAGCTCCGCACGGTCCTGTGGGGCTGGCTCGGGGCGAGCCTCGACGACGACGAGCGCGCCGGCGTGGCCCGGGTCCGCACCGACCTGGGCCCGGACCTCGACGGCGACCTGGCGCGCCGCCTCGCCGGGCTGCTCACGCCCGACGAGGTCGCGGAGCTCGCGCGACGCTGCGAGCGGCTGCTCTCCGCGGCCCGGTTCCCGCACCCGGAGGGGGACATGCCCGCCGTCCCCTGGCCGCTCTTCTAGGCCCCGGGGGACGGCACGCGCCGGTCCCGCGCGAGGCCGCAGGTCCGCGGGTAGCGTCGCTGAGGATGAGCCACGACACCCCCACCACGGTCTCGACCGGGTCCCTGCCCGGGCACGACGACGTCGAGGCGGCGCTCGACGCCGCCTACGAGCGGTTCCGCGACCTCGACGACGGCGTGGTCGTCGAGGACGTCCCGGCGCTCGCGGACGCAGACCCCGACCTCTTCGGCGTCGCGCTCGTGGACACCGCCGGCGCCGAGCACGTACGGGGCGACGCCCGGCACCGGTTCACGATCCAGTCGATCTCGAAGGCGTTCGTCTACGCGCTCGTGTGCCAGGAGATCGGCCACGACGCCGTGCTCGAGCGCGTCGGCGTGGACAACACGGGCGTGCCGTTCGACTCCGTCCTGGCGATCGAGCACGACGAGGGCCACCCCATGAACCCGATGGTGAACGCGGGCGCGATCGCCGCGACCGGCCTCGCGCCGGGGGAGTCGCGCGCGGAGCGGTGGGACTTCCTGGTCCGCGGGCTGTCGCGGTTCGCCGGTCGCGACCTCGCGGTCGACGACGCGGTGTACCGGTCGGAGTCGCAGGCGAACCAGCGCAACGAGGGGCTCGCGCTGCTCCTCGAGGGGCACGGGCGGCTGAGCGGTGACGCGCTGGGCGTCGTCGACGCGTACACCCGGCAGTGCTCCCTGCTCGTGGACGCGCGCGACCTCGCCGTCATGGGTGTCACGCTCGCGAACGGCGGGGTCAACCCGCTCACGCGCGAGCAGGTCGTCGACGCGCCCATCGCGCGGGACACCGTCAGCGTCCTCACGTCGACCGGGATGTACGAGCGGTCGGGCGAGTGGCTGTTCGAGGTGGGGGTGCCCGCCAAGAGCGGCATCTCCGGGGGCATCGTCATGGTCTCGCCCGGCAAGGGCGCGGTCGGGACGTTCTCCCCGCGCCTCGACGACGCGGGGAACTCCGTGCGGGGCCGGAGGGCGTGCTCGCACCTCGCGCGGTCGCTGGGTCTCGACCTCTTCGCGTCCCGGCCGTGACCGCCGTCCGGGTGCGCCGCGCGTCGCTCGACGACGCCGACGCGATCGCGCGCATCTGGCACGACGGCTGGGCCGACGGCCACGCGGGCCACGTGCCCGACGAGTTCTACCGGCACCGGACCGCGGCGAGCTACCCGCCGCGCGTGCGCGCCCGCCTCGCGAGCACGTGGGTCGCGGAGGCGGGCGGCGCGGTGCGCGGGTTCGTGGTCGTCGTCGACGCCGAGGTCGAGCAGGTGTACGTCGACGCCGCGGCGCGGGGGAGCGGCGTGGCGGCGGCGCTCCTGGCCCGCGCCGAGAGCGTCGTCGCGGACGCCGGTCACGACCGGGCGTGGCTCGCGGTCGTGGCGGGCAACGCGCGCGCCCGCCGGTTCTACGAGCGCTCCGGGTGGGTCGACGCCGGCCCTCTCGACTACGCGGCCGAGGTCGCCGGGGGCGTCGTCGTGGTCCCGTGCCGCCGCTACGAGAAGCCGGTCACCGGCGCGGGAGCAGGAGGACCGCGATCACGCCCGCCACGAGCGCGGTGAGGGCCGCGAACCCGAACCCGGCCTCGATGCCGCTCGCCGCGCCGCCGGCGACCCCGGCCGCCGCGACGCTCGACACGACGGCGGCACCGAGCGCCGCGCCGAACTCGTGGAACGTGCTGACGATCCCTGACGCGATCCCCGCCTCGTGCGGCGCCACCCGGCCGAGCGCCGTCGCGGACGCGACGACGAACAGCGCGCCGATCCCCGCGGCCGCGACCGCCATGCCCACCACGGAGACGAGCGTGCCGTCGAGGGTCGCGGGGAGCGCGAGCCCGCCCGCGACGACGACGGCGGCGACGAGCGCGAGCGGTCGCCCGCCCGTGCGGCCGAGCACGGTGCCCGCGAGCTGCGACCCCGCCATGGTCGCGAGCGCGACGGGCAGGAAGAGCAGGCCGGTCGCCACCGGCCCGAGGCCGTGCACGCGCTGCAGCAGGAACGAGCCGAGGAAGAACACCGCGATCATGAGCGCCGTCGCCACCAGGACGAGGAACGTGCCCGCGCGCACGGCGCGCCGCGCGAGCAGGCGCAGGTCCATGAGCGGCTCCGCGGCCGTGCGCTGCCGCCTCGCGAACGCGACGTACAGCAGCACGCCGACGCCGACCCGCACGAGGGTCGCGGCGTCCGTCCAGCCGCGGTCGCCCGCCCCGACGAGCGCGGAGATCACCGCGCCGGTGGCGGCCGTGACGAGTACCGCGCCGAGCAGGTCGAGCCGACGCCGGTCCGCGCCGACGACGCCGGCGGGCAGGAGGCGCACGAGCGCGACGAGGAGCGCCGCGCCGACCGGCACGTTGATGAAGAAGATCCACGGCCAGCCCGGGCCCCCCGTCAGGAGACCGCCGAGGAGCACGCCGATCGCGGCGCCGCCGCCGCTGAGCGCCGACCACACGCCGAGGGCGCGGTTGCGCTCGTCGCCGTCGAACGTCGTGACGACCGCGGACAGGGCCGCGGGTGAGAGCAGGGCCGCGCCGACGCCCTGTGCCACGCGCCCGGCGAGCAGGAGCCCGGGGCTGCCCGCGAGCCCGGCGAGGAGCGACGCAAGCGTGAAGACGGCGAGCCCGGTCAGGACGAGGCGCCGGGACCCGAACCGGTCCGCGAGCCGTCCGCCGAGGAGCATGAGCCCGCCGAAGACGAGCGTGTAGGCGCTGACGACCCACGTCAGCGCGCCACGGTCGAGCGCGAGGTCGTTCCCGATCACGGGCAGCGCGACCGTCACGACCGTGACGTCGAGGACGAGCATGAGCTGCGCCGCCCCGAGGAGCGCGAGGATCCGCCAGCGTCTCGGGTACGGGGTGGTGCGCGGGGTGGTGGTGACGTGCACGTCGGGATCTGTCATGACCGCCTCCGAGGTGAACACCCGTGTTCGGGTTGAGAGTGCAGCACGCTAACGCGTACAGTGCTGTTCGACAAGAGCTCGTACAGTGCTGTTCGACAAAGGAGGTCGACATGCCGAGCCACGGGGGACAGCGCCAGGCCAAGCGCGCCGACGCGCGACGCAACGTCCGGGCGATCCTCGACGCCGCTGCCGTGTGCCTGAGCCGGGACCCGGACGCGAGCGTCGCGGAGATCGCGAGGACCGCGGGGGTCGGTCGGGTCACGCTCTACGGGCACTTCGCGAGCCGGGCCGAGCTCGTCGACGCCGTGGTCACCCGCGCGATCGAGGAGGGCGACGCCGCGCTCGACCAGGTCGACCTCTCGGGCGACGCGCGCGACGCCCTGGTCCGCCTCGTCGAGCAGAGCTGGCTGACGATCGTGCAGATCGGCTCGCTCGTCACCGCGGCGTTCGACGCGCTGTCGGAGGAGCGGATGCGCGAGCTGCACGCCCGGCCGATGCAGCGCGCCGAGGGTCTCGTCGAGCGCGGGCGCGCGGAGGGCGTGTTCCGCACGGACCTGTCCGCGACGTGGTTGGTCGGCACGCTGCACCGGCTCATGCACGGCGCCGCGGCCGAGATCGAGGCCGGTCGCCTCGCGCCCGCGGAGGCGGCGACGACCATCGCCGCGACCGCCCTCGCCGCGTTCACCCCGCCCGGCCGGCCGGTCCCGGAGGTCGGCGCGCTCGCGACCCGGGAGCGGTCGTGAGCGCCGCCGGCCGCGACGCCGCACGCGACGCCGCACGCGAGGCCGAGCGCGAGCCCGAGCGTGAGGCGGAGCGCGACCGCGACGGGCGGGCCGCGGGGCGCCCGCGGCTCTGGCCGCTCGCCGCCGGGGTCCTGTTCGGCGCGGCGCTCGCCGTCGCCCTGGCGGTCGGGGTCTCCGACCTCGACCAGGTCGCGCGCGTGCTCGTGGCCGCCGCCTTCGTGTACCTGGGCTCCGCCGCTCTCGGCCGGCGCTCCGCAGCGTGGCCGCTGTTCGGCCTGACGTTCGTGCTCATCGGTCTCGGGTACGCCCTGCCCGGCGTCGACCCGCTGTGGGCGATGGTCGCGCTCGTCGCGGTCCTCGCCGTGTACGGGCTCGCCCGGGGCGAGATCCGCCCCGCGTGGGGGCTGCCCCTGCAGCTCGTCGCCCTCGTCGCGGCGGTCGCCGTCGCCCTCGCGGTCGCCGCCCTCGGCCAGCCCTGGGCAGGGCTGCTCGTGGGCGCAGGGCTGCTCGGGCACGCCGCGTGGGACGTCCACCACCTGCGGACGCGACGCGTCGTCGCGCCCACGCTCGCAGAGTTCTGCTGCGCGCTCGACGCGGTCCTCGGCGTGGCCGTGATCGCCCTGTCCGTGACCGGCTGATCGCCTCCCCGGCAGGTGCGTCCCGACCGACGAGAACGGCGTCCGCCCGGAGTCAGGACCTCGTGCACCCGATCGGAGGAGACGACCCATGCGCGACGTGACCTACTCGATGAACGTCTCGGCGGACGGCTACGTCGCCGACCCCGAGGGTGGGATCGGCTGGAGCGACCCGGCGCCCGAGGTGTTCCGGTACTGGACGGACGAGATCCGCGGGGCCGGGGACCCACCTGCTCGGACGCCGGCTCTACGAGACGATGAGCTACTGGGAGGACCCCGAGGCGCAGGCCACGTTCGACGAGGCGGACCGCACCTGGGCCGAGCTCTGGAAGGCGCTGCCCAAGGTCGTCTTCTCCAGGACCCTCACGGACGTGACGGGCACGAACACCCGCCTCGCCACGGGCACCGTCGCCGACGAGATCGCGCGCCTGCGCGCCGAGCCCGGCGACGGCGAGATCGCGATCGGCGGGGCGATGCTCGCCGCCGAGGCCGCCCGGCACGACCTGATCGACGAGTACCGCGCGATCGTCCACCCCGTGCTCGTGGGGGGCGGCCTGCCGTTCTTCCCGCAGGAGGCGCGCCGCGTCGACCTCCGCCTCGTCGAGGCCCGCACGATCGTCGACACGGTCGTGCTCCTGCGCTACCGCGTCCAGCGCTAGCGGGGCGGCCCCTCACCTCGGGCGTCCTGTCACCGGCACGACGACGCCCGGCGGGTGAGCCGTGATCGTGCCACGCTGGCGGTCACGCGCCACGGGAAGGAGACGGGATGGGTCTGGGCAGACGCCGGTCGGGGGAGTCGGGGGGACGCGACGCGGACCGGGTCGACGACGCGGCCGGGACGCGCACCGCCGACGACGGGCCCGAGCCGTCCGAGCCCGGCGCGGGGGCGCCCGTGACGGACGCGCCCGACCCGGCCGCCCGGGCGCCGCGCCCGGCCGGTGCCTCTGCGCCGTGGTCCGACGGCCTCGGCCGCGCGGGCACGCGCTCGGTGCAGGTCCTCGCCGTCCTCGCGCTCGTGGCCGTCGCCGTGTTCGTCGTCACCCGGCTGACCCTCATCGTCATCCCCGTGCTCATCGCGCTCGTGCTCGCCGCGGCCATCTCGCCCCTCGTCGGACTCCTGCGGCGCCGCGGCGTGCCGTCGTTCCTCGCGACGGTCGTCGCGCTTCTCGCGCTCGTCGCCGTGCTCGCCGGGGTGCTCTGGCTCGTCGTCGCGGCCGTCGTCAGCCAGTGGCCCGCGCTGCGCGACCAGGCCGTCGAGGGCTTCGACGAGCTCCAGACGTACGTGCAGGACCTGCCGTTCGACATCACCGAGGAGCAGATCGCCTCCGTGCGCGACTCCCTCGTGGGCCTCCTCCAGTCCGACGCCGTCGGCGCGGGGGCGCTCGCCGGGGCGTCCCAGACCGTCGACTTCGTCGCCGGGTTCTTCGTCATGGTCGTCGTGCTGTTCTTCTTCCTCAAGGACGGGCCCGCGATCTGGGAGTTCCTCCTGCGCCCGTTCGAGGGCCACCGGTACGAGCGCGGCCGACGCATCGGCGAGACGACGGTCCGCACGCTCGGCGGCTACGTGCGCGGCACCGCGATCGTCGCGGCGGTCGACGCCGTCGCGATCGGCATCGGCCTCGCGCTCGTCGGCGTCCCGCTCGTCGTGCCGCTGTCCGTCCTCGTGTTCCTCCTCGCGTTCATCCCGCTCGTCGGGGCCACGCTCGCGGGGGTCTTGTGCGCGCTCGTCGCGCTCGTGGCCGTGGGGCCGGTCGAGGCGCTCGTCGTCGTCGCGATCGTCATCGGCGTGAACCAGCTCGAGGGCGACCTGCTGCAGCCCGTCGTCATGGGCCGCACGCTGCGCCTGCACCCGCTCGTCATCCTCGTCGCGCTCACCGCGGGCACCGTGCTCGCCGGGCTCACCGGCGCGGTGCTCGCCGTGCCGATCGCCGCGTCGATCTGGCGCGCGATCCAGGTGTGGGACGGGCCGGACCTCCCGGCACGGTTCGCGCGCCAGAAGCGGCACGAGACCGTCGACGGCGCACCCGCGTCCACGTGACCGACGCCGCGGAGGAGCCGATGACCGACCCGGACGACGCCCCCGCGGCACGCCGCGCCCGCCTCGCCGCGCTCGAGCGCGGCACCTCGCTCGCCGCGGCGCTCGCGTTCTTCGACGCCCTGCCGCCCGCCGACCCGGCCGGGCTCGCCGGGCGCTGGCGCGGCTCCGGCGTGCCCACGGGCCACCCGCTCGACGGCACCCTCGAGGCGCTGGGCTGGCTCGGCAAGCGGTTCGAGCCCACCGGCGACGCGCACCCGCTCCTGCTCGCCGGGCCGCGCGGCGTCGTCGTCGACCTCGACCCCCGGGTCGTGCCGCTCCGGCTCGCCCTGCGGTGCGCGCCGCTGCTGCGCCGTGGGCCGGTCGCACGGGCCGTGCGCGCGCTCCTGCCGCTCGCCGGGACCCGCGGGCCCCGGGCGCGGGTGCGCGCCGTCGTGCACCGCGGCGTCACGACGGCCGCCATGACCTACGACGCGCTGCCCGTCGAGGACGCGTTCCGCGCCGTCGACGACGACACGCTGCTCGGCCTCATGGAGGCCAGGGGCATGGACCGCCCGTACCTGTTCGTGCTGCGCCGGGTCCCGGCTCAGGACACCTTGCCCTGCAGCAGCCGGCGCCAGTAGATCTCCGGCTGCAGGTAGCGGTCGAACAGGAGCAGGCTCCGCCGGGGCCGGGCAAGGTCCACCACGGGGAAGCCCGGGTCAGGACGGCGCTCGCGGTCGAACTCGGCGAGCAGCAGCGCGTCCCGACCCGTCGTCACGGGTGCGACGGAGTAGCCGTCGTACCGCTGCATCGACCGGCCCGTCCGGCGCGCCTGGACGTTGCGCGCCACGACGGGCACCTGACGGCGCAGCGCCCCGCCCGACGGCATCGCCTCGGCCGCGGCCGCGTCGCCGAGACCCCACACGCGCGGGTACGCGACGTGCTGCAGCGTGCCCGGGTCCACCGCGACGAAGCCGTCGCTGCCGGGCGTCGCGAGGCCGCTCTCGGCGATCCACGCGGGGGCGCGGTGCGGCGGGGCGAGGTACAGGGCGTCGTAGGCGACGTCGTCCGTGCCGTGCGGACCGCGCAGCCGCGCCGTGCGGCCCGCGGCGTCGACGGACTCGAGCGTCGTGCTCGTGCGCACGCGCACCCCGTAGCGCCGGGCCGCGGCGCGCAGCGCGGGCTCGGCGCGCGGGTCGTCCACGAGCCGCGGCGACGCGACGGCGAGCTCGACCCGGATCGCGTCGAGCACGCCGGTACGACGCCAGTGGTCGGCGGCGAGGAAGAGCGGCTTGAGCCCGACGGGCGCGCACGGCACGTGCCGGTCGGAGATCGCGAACACCGCGGTGCCCGACGTGAGCGCCGACAGCATGTCCCACGTGCGGGGCGCGAGATCGGGCACGTAGCTCGTCGCGGCGTGCGGCGTGCGCACGGCCTCCGCGGCGCCCGGCACCGCGTCCCAGTCGACCTCCGAGCCCGGGCACACCGCGAGGTCTGCGTACCCGAGCGTCTCGCCGCCCGCGAGGTGCACGAGCGAGCGCTCGGGGTCGACCGCGACGACCCGGTCGGCGTACCGGCGCACGCCGTCCGGCACGACGTCGTCCTGAGGTCGGGTGAGGTCGTCGAGCGTCGCGGTGCCGCCCGCCACGTAGGACAGCAGCGGCCGGTACCGGTGGACGGGGCTGGGCTCCACGACGGCGACGTCGCGGCAGCCGTCGCGGCGCAGGCGCCCCGCGAGCGACAGCCCGGCGTTGCCGCCGCCGAGGACGAGGACGTCATGGAGCACGGGCGTGGTCATGGCGGGCCGATCTGCCGGGGACGGGAACGACCCACGCTACGGCCGGCCGTCGCCGCACGCCGCCCGGGCGCCGTGCGGGCTCAGCCGTCGAGGAGGGCGAGGTACTGCGCGACGCCCGTCTTCGGGTCGTCCCCGACCAGGCCCACGTAGCCGTCCGGGCGCACGACGACGATCCCGCCGTGCGTGAGCCCCGTCGCCTCGGTGAGCGCGTCCTCGTCCTCCTCGGTGACGACGAGCTCGGTGACGCCCTCGGCCAGGTGGCGCGGCCAGCCGCGCGGGAGCACGACCGCGAGGTGCCCGGGCGTGCGCGCGAGCGCGTCGGCGACCTGCGTGCGCGGCAGGCGGAGGAAGTCGCCCGGGTGGACGGTGCGCCCGTGCCCGGCGACGACGGGGCTCCCGGCGTACCGGACGCGCTGCTGCTCGACCCGTGCGGCGAGGCGCTCGTCGAGCGACGTCGACTCGAGGCCCAGGTGCAGGACAAGGTTGCGCACGCGCTGCGCGACGGGGTTGCGCAGCGTGCCGAGGCGCGTGAGCCGGGTCGAGAGCGCGATGACGTCCGCACCCACGGGGTGCCGCTCGGCCTCGTAGCTGTCGAGGAGCGCGCCCGTGCGGCCCGACGCGACCGCGAGCGCGAGCTTCCAGCCGAGGTTCACCGCGTCGTGGATGCCGGTGTTCATGCCGAGGCCGCCCGCCGGGCTGTGGATATGGGCGGCGTCGCCCGCGAGGAAGACGCGGCCGACGCGGTAGCGGGGCACCTGCCCGTGCTTGAGCCGCAGCCGCGTGAGCCAGTGGGCCTCACGGACCCGCAGACGCACGCCGCGCTCGTCGAGCGCCTCCTGCAGCCACTCGACGGTGACGGGGCGGTCCGGGTCGACGCCGGGCGGCAGCTGGGCGAAGACGCGCGCCCGGTCTCCCGGCAGGGGGAACAGCAGGCCCGTCGCCTCGCCGGGGGAGAAGAACGTGTGGAAGCACGACGGGTCGTAGTCGTGGTCGCCGTCGACGTCGCCGAGGAGGAAGTCCTCGCCCGCGAACGACCCCTCGAGGCGCAGGCCGAGGAGGTGGCGGACGGTGCTGCGCGCCCCGTCGGTGCCGACGACGAACGCCGCCTCGATCGTCGCGCCCGTCCCGTCGGGCGCGGTCACGGTCGCGACCACGCCGTCGTCGCGCGCGTCGAGCGCCGTGAGCGTCGTCGACCGCTCGACGTGGACGCCGAGCTCGGCGAGGCGCGCGGTGAGCACGGCCTCGGTGTCCGTCTGCAGGAGCGACACCGAGTACGGGTGGACGGCGTCGATCCCGTCGAACCCCACGTGCGCGAGGCGGCGGCCGTCCGCGTAGAGCTCCATGCCGCGCGACACGACGGCGCGTTCCAGCACCGCGTCGAGCACGCCGAGCGCCTGGAGGTGGTCGAGCGTGCGCGAGTGCACGACGATCGCGCGCGACTCGGTGGTGGGCGCCGCGAGCGTGTCGACGACGCGGACGGCGACGCCCCGGCGGGCGAGGTCGACCGCGAGCGCGAGGCCGACGGGCCCGGCGCCCACGACGAGCACGTCGGGCGTCGGGGCGGGGGTCGGCAGGGCGGCGGGCTGCTCGGGCATCGGGACCGTCCCGGGGTCGGAGGTCGGACGCTACGACGGTAGGGGCTCGGGGGTCGTGCCGCGACCGGGTGCCCCCGCGTCCGGGCGGGCGCTCGCGGGCACGGCGCCCAGGCGCCGGGCGACGGCGGCGCACGCCGCGATCAGCTCGGCCGGGCCGGCGGCGAGCACGTCCGCGTCGAACGCGGCGACGCGCGCCGCGAGCCCCGCCCACGACCACGACCCGAGGCCGATCCGGCACCGGTCCGGGCCGAGCGCCTCGACCGTGCCGTCCTCGACGAACGGCGCGACGGCCGTCGCGGGCGCGGCGAGCTCGACCCAGCCGGTGCAGGGCCACGCCGCGCGGTCGGGACCCGCACCCGCGGACCCCGGGTCGCCGTCGGGCACCGCCGCCCCGGCGAAGCGCGCCGCGACGAACGCGCGCACGTCGCCGCCGGGCAGCGTGCGGGGCGTGAACCGGGGCCCCGCCGGGGTCCGCGGCGTCATCCGGTCGAGGCGGAACGTGCGCCAGTCCTCGCGGTCCAGGTCCCACGCGAGGACGTACCAGCGCCGGTCGCGCACCACGACGTGGTGCGGCTCCGCCCGCCGGGGCGGTGCGACGTCCCGCGCCGCGTGGTGCGTCCCGTCCTGCGCGTAGTCGAAGCGCAGCACCTCGTGACGGCGTGCGGCCGCGCTCACCGCGAGCAGCGCGTCGAGGTCGACGGGCGCGGGCGAGCCGCCCGGTGCCGAGGAGACAGGCGTGACGTCGACGGCGTCGACGCGGTGCCGCAGGCGCGCGGGCAGCACCTGACGCACGGTCGTCAGCGCCCGCGCGGACGCCTCCTCGATCGCGTCGCCCGCGCCGGCCGCCGCGGCGGTGCGCAGGGCGAGCGCGAGCGCGACCACCTGCTCGTCGTCGAACAGCAGGGGCGGGAGCTCCGCGCCGGCGTCGAGACGGTAGCCGCCGTCGCGACCGCGCGTCGCGACGACCCGGTACCCGAGGTCGCGCAGGCGCTCCACGTCGCGGCGCACCGTGCGGGGGTCGACGCCGAGGCGGGCCGCGAGCTCGCGGCCCGTGCGGTCGGGGCGCGCCTGGAGCAGCGCGAGGAGCAGAAGCGTCCGGCGCGACGTCTCGGTCATGGACCCATCCTCGCGCGCAATGCGGACACCATCCGTCCTCATCGAGGGAGAGGGTCGAGGGGCGCTCGGGTCACCGGCCCGTGCGCCGCGGCGCTCCGGGGAACCGGGCGTCCACCACGACCACCACGACCTCAGGGAGACCACCATGTCCGTCCGGACCACCCCGCACCTCAACTTCCGCGGCGACGCGCGCGCCGCGCTCGAGCACTACCGCGCCGTGTTCGGCGGCGACCTCGTCGTCACGACCTACGGCGACCTGGGGCAGGCGGGAGACCCCGCCGAGGCCGACCTCGTGGTCTGGGGCCAGGTCGCCGCGCCGAGCGGCTTCCGCGTCATGGCGTACGACGTCCCGGCCGACCGCCCCTGGAGCCCGGGCGAGGCGCCGTTCTTCGTGTCCGTGCGCGGGGACGACGTCGAGGAGGTCCGGGGGTACTGGGACGCGCTCGTCGAGGGCTCGACCGTCGTCGCGCCCCTCGCGTCGTCGGCCTGGGCGCCGCTGTACGGGATGCTCACGGACCGCTTCGGCGTGACCTGGGTGCTCGACGTCGCGGCGGCCCGCTGACCCGCTGGCCGGTGCGCGCCGCCCGCCGCGGCGCGCACCGGCCGGCGACCGGCCGCGCCGCAACTCACCCGTTCCGGGACCCGCGATCACGGCACGGGCGCCTCCTCGCGCGCTCCCTCCAGGTGCAGGGGGACCGATCCGAGGGGGGAACCCATGCCTGGAACCAGGAAGCCGTCGTCCAGGAAGCCGGCGCGCCGCGAGGTGCCGGTGACTCCGGACACCGTCGACGCGCTCTTCCCGCCGCTGCCCGAGCGGATCCCGCTGACGCTGGAGTCCGTCGCGGGCGACGAGCCCACGTACGCCGAGATGCTCGAGTCCATCTGCGGCGCGACCGACGACTCCCAGCCCGTCGAGCAGTACGACGGCACGCTGGGCGTCACGCAGGCGTTCGTCGCCGCCCACCAGAAGCAGGCCGTGCAGGTCCAGTGGAACAGCGGGCTGGGCGGCGTCTTCACCAACCCCGGGAACGTCGACGGCGTGCGGTGGGGCAGCGGGACGCTCATCGCCCCGGACCTCGTCCTCACGTGCGGGCACCTGTTCGACCAGAGCGCCGACGGGTGGGTCCTGCCGCGGCAGAACGGGTCCATGCAGGTCATCACGCCGCAGCAGATCGCGACGAGCATGCACGTCAACGTGCTGTACCAGGTGGACCCGAGCGGCACCCTGCGTGCCGAGCAGAGCTTCCCGATCGTCGCGCTCGTCGAGTACCGACTGGGCGGGCTCGACATGGCGGTCGTGCGGGTGGGCGGGAACCCAGGGGACACCTACGGGTTCACGGCCGTCGCGACCGCCAACCCGAGCGTGGGGGACATGCTCGCGATCATCGGTCACCCGGCCGGGATGCCGAAGCGGGTCGAGGCCGGTCCCGCGACGGTCGTGACGACGAACCAGATCCGCTACGACGACATCGACACGCTCGGCGGCAACTCGGGCTCGGGCATCCTCGGGCCCGCGGGCGAGCTCGTCGGGGTGCACACGAACGGCGGCTGCAACGCGCAGGGGACCGGGTCGAACTTCGGCACGGCGATCGCCGGGATCCGCGCGGTGTCGCCCACGCTGCAGGCGCTGCCCCACGGGGCGCGCACCGCGACCGCCGACGACGGGTTCACCGACCTCGCGAAGGACGTCATCGCGACCGTCAGGGCCGCCGACCAGATCGGCACGCTCCTGGCCGCCGACACGGCGCGCGCCGTGGACGTCCTGACGATCCGGCAGGCGGACTCCCACACGGTCGCCGACCAGGTCGGGACCTCCTTCTTCCGGGACCAGCCCGGGACGCCGCGCGCGCTCGACTCGATCTTCCAGGCCGACACGCGGTTCGCCGCCGACGACCCGGTCGCGACCGGGTTCCTCGGCGACGCGGGGGGCACGGGACCGGCGGACACCCGGGTCGAGGGCGTGCTCGACCCGGGCGACCTGTTCGACCCCGTGGTGAACCCGGCGGTCGCGCGCCTCGCGCAGGCGGGCGCGCTCGTCGGTGCCCGGCCGTTCGTGCAGGGCGCGGAGTCGCTCGTCGACGAGGGCGAGGCCGCCGAGGGCGACGTGGTCGGAGCGCTCGTCGAGGCCGTCGCCGAGGCGCGCGCGACCCTGGAGGCGGTCGAGGCCACCCTCGCCCGGCTCCGGGCGGGGCGGTGAGCGCCGTGGACCGGACCGCGGACCGCGCCGGGAGCCTCCGATGATCGGCATCGTGTCCCACGCGGACGACCTCCACACCACGGAGGTCGTCCGCCACCTCGACGCGCTCGGCGCGTCGCACGTGCTCCTCGACACCGGCCACGCCCCGCGGTCGGTCTCGCTCACGTCCACGCAGGACTCGGGCGGGTGGCACGCCGACTGGGTCGACACGAGCCCGGACGGCGTGGCCGCCGTCGACGCGACGTCGCTGCGGGCCGTGTGGTGGCGACGCCCCCAGCCCTTCGTGGTGCACGACGACGTCCGCTCGCCCCAGGACCGCGGGTTCGCCGTGGGCGAGATCGCCGCCGCGGTGGCCGGGCTGTGGTCGTGCCTGCCCGCGACGTGGGTCAACGACCCGGACCGCGACGAGGCCGGCTCGCGCAAGATGTGGCAGCTCCAGGTCGCGGCGCGTCTCGGCCTGCGCGTGCCGCGCACGTGCATGACGAACGACCCGGCCCGGGCGCGCGAGTTCCTGCACCGGGAGCCGGGGCGGGTGATCTTCAAGCCCTTCGGCGGCACGCCCGCGACGTGGCGCGAGACCCGCCCCGTGCGGGAGGCGGACCTCGACCTGCTGGAGAGCGTGCGGTACGCGCCGGTGATCTTCCAGGAGGCGGTGGCCGGCTCCGACGTGCGCGTGACGATCGTCGGGACCCAGGTGTTCGCGGCGGAGCTGCGGACCGAGGAGTCGGGGTACGCCTACGACTTCCGCGTCGACACCCACCACTGCCCGACGGCGGCGCACGACCTCCCGGCGCCGGTGTCCGCGGGGCTCCTGCGCCTCATGGAGGTGCTCGGGCTCTGGTACGGGGCGGTGGACCTGCGCTGCACGCCCGAGGGCGACTACGTGTTCCTCGAGATCAACCCGGCCGGGCAGTGGCTGTTCGTCGAGTACGCGACGGGCCAGCCGATCGCGGCGGCGCTCGCCGCGCTGCTCGCACGGCTCGACCGCGAGGAGGACGCGGGCACGACGCGCCGCCGGGCGTGGCGGGCGGGCACCGGGTGAGCGGGCTCAGCGCCAGCGGTCGCGCCACCGTTCCCACGGTGGCGCGACCGTCCAGTTGAGGCGCAGGGTCCGCCACGCGCGGTCCATCCGCCGGCGGCGCTGGCGCCGCCCGCGCAGCGAGCGCGCCGACACGCCGACGCGCCACGACCGGTCGAGCACCGCGCGGCGGCGCGGGCCGAGCCGGAACGACAGGTCGAGGTCGTCGTGCACCTCGGGGTCGTCGCGCACGACGGCGTCGCGCACCGCCGCCCACGCGGTGCGGCGCAGCGCCATGCACGAGCCCCACAGCGCGGTGTGCCCGAGCGCGAGGTGGCACAGCACGTAGTACGCGCCGAGGTACGCGACCGCGACGGCGGTCCGGACGCCGCGCGGCAGGTCGTGGAAGACGCCCGTCCCCGTCATCGCGTCGAGCGACGGGTCGCCCGCCATCCGGTCCACGACGCGCTCGACCCACCGCGCGTCCGGCTGCGAGTCGGCGTCGAGCCGCGCGATCACGTCGCCGCGCGCGGCGTCGTACCCGGTCGCGGCCGCGGCGGGGATGCCCACGTGGTCCTCGTGGACGATGACGGCGCCCCACCGGCGCGCGACGAGCGCCGAGTCGTCGCGCGACGCGTTGTCGACGACGACCACCTCGAGCGGCGCGACCGTCTGGCGCGCGAGGAGGGCGAGACAGCGGTCGAGCGCCACGGCGTCGTCCCGGACGGGGACCACCACGGACACCGTGGGGACCGCCCCCGTCGCCCGCGCCGCGCGCGTCACGCGCGCACCCGGGCCCGCGTCCCCGCGAGCGCGAGGACCACGCCCGCGACCAGGGAGCCGAGCAGGCCCGCGGCGAGGTCGGTCACGGTGTCCGCGTACCCGACGCCGATGCGGTCGTCGAGGAACGTGTGCCCGGCCCACTCGCCGATCTCCCAGAGGATCGCGAGCACCGCGCCCGTGCCGGTCGTCGCCACGAGCACCCCGGCGCGGGCCCGCCCGGTCCGGGCGGCACGCGGGTCCGGGACGACCCGCGTGCGGACGAGGAGCACGCCCGCGAGCGCCGCGATCAGCCCCGTGCACGCGGCGTGCACGGCGAGGTCGAGCCAGGGGACGGCCTGGTACCAGTCGAGCTGCGCGGCCCAGGTGGCGACGACGAGCGTGCCCCCGTACGCGACGTCGAGGGGCGTCGCGACGCCGAGCGCGCGCGGCACCATGGTGCCGCCGAGCACGAGCAGGAAGAGGGCGACCGCGACCGGGTCGAGGCCCACGACGGCGAGCAGCAGGCTCGCCGCCGCACCGGCGCGCACCGCGTCCCCCGGCACGAGCGCGGCGCCGGGCGCCCGTACGTCCGCGCGCTCGGCCGTGCTCGGGGCGGTGTCGTGCATCCGTGACTCCTCGGCGGTCGTGCGGCGGGGCTCACAGCGTCACACCGGCAGACCGCGCTCGCACGCCCCGTCACGCCCCCCGCGCTGTCGCCCGCGTCACCGTCGGAGACTGCTCCCGCGCCGCCGGCGCGCTCCGACGCCGCGTCAGGGTCACGCCGCGCGCCACTCCTCGGCCAGGAGCGCGTACGTGACGCCGTCGACCCAGCCGAGGTCGCGGTGGAGCGAGTCCCGCACGCTCACGCCCTCGCGCCGCATGCCGACGCGCTCCATGAGGCGCCACGACGGCTGGTTGGCGAGGAACGCGTTCGCGACGACGCGCCGCAGGCCGAGGTCCTCGAAGCACACGCGCAGCAGCGCGCGCACCGCCTCGGTGGCGTACCCGTGGCCCTGGTGGGCGGGGGAGAGCGCCCAGCCGATCTCCGCCTCGTCGAGCCGGGGCCGGTCGGGGACGTCGCGCTGCGCCCACCCGTCGCGCACCGCGAGGTACAGGTCGCCGACGACCTCGCCGTCGTGCTCGACGACGAGGGTCGTGGCGAGCCGGTCCGGCTCCGCGTGGTGCTCGCGCCACTCGTCGACGTCGGCGAACCGCTGCGTGAGCCAGCGGTCGACGTCGGGCAGGCGGCGGTAGGCGAACAGGGCGTCGGCGTCGTCGGGGCGGGCGCGGCGCACGGACAGGCGCGGCGTCCCGACGGGCCAGGCGACCTGGCCGAGGACGTCCGGACGGGTCTCGGTGGTGTCGGCCATGGGCACCACCCTGGCACGCGCGGCGACGCGGATCGAGGGGTTTGCGCGCCGGACGTCCGTGCCCGCGCGTCACACGCCGGGCGGGCTCGCGGTCGACAGGGTGACAGGGGCAGGCGCCGGCCGCACGCAGCGGGGGCACCGCGAGAGACCGCCGAGACCCGGCGGCGCGGCCCGGCCGGCGCGCGACGACCACCCGAGACGACCCGAGGCGCGCATGGACACCGAAGCGCTCGGTCCGGCGGTGCGGCGGTTCCGGCTCGCCGCCGACCTCACGCTCGAACGGCTCTCCGAGCTGTCCGGGGTGAGCGACCGTGCTCTCAGCGACATCGAGCGTGGCGCGGCGCTCGGCCCGCAGCACCGGACGATGGTCGCCGTCGTCGACGCGCTCGGCCTCGACGACGAGGACCGGGCGCTCGTCCTGCGCGCGGCGCGCGAGGGCCGCCGCCGCTCCCGGCCGGAGCCGGGGTGGCGACTGCCGCTGCCGCGCGGGGCCGCGGACTTCACGGGTCGCGAGGCCGAGCTCGCGCGCGTCGCCGCGGCGCTGCGCGCCCGCCCGGGTGCCCCGCCGCCCGTCGTCCTCGTGACCGGGCCGCCCGGGTACGGCAAGACGAGCCTCGCCGTCCGCGCCGCGCAGCACCTCCAGGCGGAGTTCGACGACCTGCTCTTCCTCGACCTCGCGGGCACGACGCCCGACGCGACGACGCCCCGTGCCGTCGTCGCGCGGCTCGTGCGGGCCCTCGGCGGGACGGGGGCGCGCGCCGCGGACGACCCGGCGCGGCTGCGCGCTCTCCTCGGGCACCGGCGCGTCCTCGTCGTGCTCGACGACGCGCGCGACGAGGCGCAGGTGCGCGCGGCGCTGCCCGCGGACGGCCCCGCGGCGGTGCTCGTCACGAGCCGGCGGCACCTCGAGGGTCTTGAGGACGTCGTGCGCCTCGACCTGGAACGGCTGCGGCCCGCCGACTCGCGCGCGCTGCTCGAGCGCATCGTGCCGCGCCACCAGGCGTCCCGCGCCGACCTCGCGCGCCTCGCCGCGCTGTGCGACGACGTGCCCCTCGCGCTGCGGATCGCGGCGAACCGGCTCGCGAGCCGCCCCACGTGGACGGTCGACGGCCTCGCCGAGCGGCTCGCCGTCGCCGACCGCCGCCTCGACGCCCTGGCCGCGGGCGACCTGTCGGTGCGTGCCGCGATCGCGCTGTCGTTCGACCAGCTCGGGCCCGCCGCGCAGCGGCTGTTCCGCCGGCTCGCGCTCGCGGACGGGCTCGACGTCGGCGCCGGGCTCGCCGCGACGCTCGCCGAGGAGTCGTTGCGCACGACCGAGGAGCTGCTCGACGAGCTCGTCTCCCTCAGCCTGGTGCGCGCGGTCGAGCGCGACCGGTACGCGCTGCACGACCTGCTGCGCCTCTACGCGCTGGGCGAGCTCGCCGCGGCCGAGACCGCGCAGGAGAGCGCCGCGGCCCGTCGTCGCGCGGACGCCTGGCTCCTGCGCACCACGGCCCGTGCCGCGCGCTGGCTCGAGCCCGGTGACCCGGGCGAGGGTGCGGCGGACCCCGGTGACGTCGCGGTGCTCGCGACGCGCGAGGAGGCGCGCGCGTGGCTCGTCGACGAGGCGCCGAGCTGGTTCGCGGCGCTGCGGCGCGTGGCCCGTGGCGGCGACCCGGCGACCGTCGTCGAGGTCGCCCGGACCCTGCACCGGTTCCCGGGGCTGCGGCACGCCTGGGGCCGCGGTCCCGGCGCCGCGCGCGTCCTCGACGACCGCGCGACGCCCGCGCGCGCCGCGGACGACGGCGGCCCCCGTCGCCGGGACGACGGGGGCCGCGTGCGTCGGCGTGTCAGGCGACGGCCTCGACAGCCTCGATGATCGTCGCCGCGACCTCGGCGGGGTGGGAGACGGACAGCGCGTGCGAGCCGCCGGTGACGCCCGTCGTGCTGCGCGACCCGGCGCGCTCGGCCATGAAGCGCTCGAGCTCGGCGGGGATGTTCCTGTCCTCCTCGCCGTAGACGAACCACGACGGGACCCGGCGCCACGCCGCCTCCGCGCCGGGCAGGCCCTCGCTCAGGGCGAGCTCGGTGACCGGGCGCTGTTCGGCGGCCATGACGACCGCACGCTCGGTCGGCACGTCGGCCGCGAACTGGGTCGGGAACGCGTCGCCGCGGATCCGCAGCTCGTTGCCGCCGCTCGTGAGCGGGTAGCCGATCAGGGTCTCGCCGAGCGTGCTGCCGGGGAACTTCTGCGACAGCTGGAGCGCGGACTCGCCCGTGTCGGGCGCGAACGCCGCGACGTAGACGAGCGCCTTCACGGCGTCGTTGTCCGCGGCCGCGCCGGTGACGACGATGCCGCCGTAGGAGTGCCCGACGAGCACGACGGGACGGCCGATCGCCGCGATCACGTCGCGCACGTACTCGGCGTCGCCCGTGACGGAGCGCAGCGGGTTGGCGACGGCGACCACGTCGACCGACCGCGCGAGGAGGCGCTCGACGACGCCGTCCCAGCTGTCGGAGCCGGCGAACGCGCCGTGGACCAGGAGGACGATGGGCTGGGTGCTGGACATGAGGGTCCTTCTCTCTTCGGGATGGTGAGGGTGGTGCGGGCGCGGCGCCACGGCGGGCCCGCGGCACGGCGGCGCGGGTGCGCGGCCGGTCAGAGGGTGCCGAGCGCGGTGCGCAGCACGTGGACGGCCTGCTCGACGGCGGCCGTCGCGGCCTGCGTGGGGCGCAGCGGGTTGAGCATCATGAAGTCGTGGATCGTGCCGTTGTAGCGCAGGCTCGTCGTCGGGACGCCGGCCTGGAGCAGGCGGCGCGCGTACGCCTCGCCCTCGTCGCGCAGCACGTCGTTCTCGTCGACGACGACGAACGCGGGCGGGAGCCCGGCCAGGTCGTCGAGCGACGCGCGCAGCGGTGAGGCCGTGATCTCCTCGCGCCGGTCGCGGTCCGGCAGGTAGCTGTCCCAGAACCAGGCCATGGCCCGCGCGGTGAGGTGCGGGCCGTCCTTGAACTCCCGGTAGCTCGCCGTGTCCTGCGCGGCGTCCGTGACGGGGTAGTAGAGCGACTGGTGCACGAACGTCACGTCGCCGCGCTGCTTGGCCAGCAGCGTGAGCGCCGCCGTGAGGTTGCCGCCCACGGAGTCGCCCGCGACGGCGAGCCGCGACGCGTCGAGACCGAGCGCCGCGCCCTGGGTCGTGATCCAGCGCGCCGCGGCGTACCCCTGCTCGAGCGCCACCGGGTAGCGCGCCTCGGGGGAGCGGTCGTACTCGACGAACGCGACCGCGGCGCGCGCGCCCACGGCGAGCTCGCGCACGAGCCGGTCGTGCGTGACGGTGCCCCCGAGGACCCAGCCGCCGCCGTGCATGTAGAGCACGACGGGGAACGGGCCGCTCTCGCCGCGCGGCGTCAGCACGCGGACGCGCACCGACCCCTCGCCGGCCGGGACGGTCACCCAGGTCTCCTCGACCATCGCCTTCTCGACGAGCTGCGACTGCAGGTCGTCGAGCACCTTGCGGGCGCGCTCGGGGCCGAGCTCGTCGACGAACGGGGGCGTCGCGACGGCGTCGGCGAACGCCTGCGCCTGCGGCTCCAGGACTGGTTCGCTCATGGTTCTTCTCCTTCGGTGCGGTTGCGGTGATCCCCTGCTCCTCCAGCGTGGGGACGCCCGGCCGGGGGCACCACGAAGAACCCACGCAGGAGTCGGGGCCGGGCGGCGTCGTGTCACACACGCGCCGCGCGCGCGGTCGGACGGGGTGCGGCACGCGCGCCGGGCGGGTCCGGTCGAGTCGCGAGGCAAGAGCGGGAGCACCGGGTTTCAGGCGGCCCCACCCGGGGGTACGCGCCCAGCAGATCGCGGCTGGTCCCATACGCCGCCGGACCCGCCCGGCCGTCGCCGCGCCCGGCGCTGTCACAGATCGGGACGCTGCCCGGTCGCACGGGTGAGCCTCGTCCGTCCGGCCGGGGTGACGACGGCGCGAGGGGCGACGAGGATGACAGGCGTGGACGGACCGACGGCGGACCTCGCGACCGCGGAGCAGCAGTTCAGCGCCGCGCGGCGCCGCCTCTTCGGGATCGCGTACCGGATCCTCGGCAGCGCCGCCGAGGCGGACGACGTCCTGCAGGACGCGTGGCTGCGGTGGCAGACCTACGACCGCTCCACGGTGCGCAACCCCGACGCCTTCCTCACCACGACGACCACGCGTCTCGCGATCAACGTCGCCCAGTCCGCGAGGGTGCGCCGCGAGACGTACATCGGCCCGTGGCTGCCCGAGCCCGTCGACACGAGCGCCGACCCGACGCTCGGCGCCGAGCGCGGCGAGGCGCTCGAGGTCGCGCTCCTCATGCTGCTCGAGAAGCTCACCCCGACCGAGCGCGCCGCGTACGTGCTGCGGGAGGCGTTCGACTACCCGTACGAGCAGATCGCCGAGATCATCGGCCACACCCCGGCGAACGTGCGCCAGCTCGTCAGCCGTGCCCGCCGCCACCTCGGCGAGGAGCGCCGCGCGCCCGTCGCGCCCGAGGCGCAGCGCCGCCTCCTCACCGCGTTCGTCGCGGCCGCGAAGGCGGGCGACGTCGCCGTCCTCGAGCGGCTCTTCGCCGAGGACGTCATCTCCTACTCCGACGGAGGCGGCGTGGTCCGCGCCTCGAAGGTCCCCGTGGTGGGCCGACCGCGCGTGGCCAAGTACCACCACGCGTTCGCCGAGCGCTTCTGGGCGGGCGTGGACGTCGAGCCCGCGGACGTCAACGGCTACCCGGCCGTGCGGCTCTCGCGCGACGGCGAGCTGTTCGCGGTGCTCACGGTCCGCGCCACGACCGCGGGCATCGACCGCGTGCTGTGGATGATGAACCCGCGCAAGCTCGCGGCCCTGTCCGCGTAGGCGCGGCGTGAGCTCACGTCGCAGCGGACGAAGGGGTCGGCGCGACGCCGACCACGCGACGCACCAGCGCGTCGTCGAGGCGCTCGCGGCCGCGTCGCGCGCCCAGGACCGGGACGGGGTGCGCGGGCTGCTCGACGGCACGGCGACCCTGTGGGTCGACGCCACGGGGAGCGACGAGGCGACCCCGGGCGTCGTCGAGGGCGCCGACGAGACCGCGCGCGCCCTGTGCCGGGTGCTGCGCCCGGGCGAGGGCACGGACGTCGTCGTGCGCTCGGTCAACGGCGTCGCCGGGCTCGTGGTGCGCCACCACGGCCGCGTCACCGGCGTGGTCAGCGTCGCCGTGCGGTCCGGCCGCGTCGCCACGGCGTGGGCCGTGCTCAGCCCGGCCAAGCTCCGGGCCTGGAACCGCGGCGACCAGGGGCCGGGCGTCGCCGCGACGGGCGGCGACACCGCGGTCTAGGGTCGCGTGCCTCGACGTGCTCGGCGCGCTCGACGGCCCTGACGCCGCCCGCGCCGGCTCACACGAGGTCGACGTCCGCGAAGAGCGCGGCGTGGTCGGACGCGGCGTGCGAGGGCGCGGTCATCGTGTCGTAGTGCGGGAACAGGGTGCCGTGCGTGCCGCCCCACACGCCCTTGCGGAAGACCGACCCGCCGACGGTGCGCTCGAACAGCGCGGGGGAGAGCAGCACGTAGTCGATCTTCTGGCTCGCGGTGCCGTTGCCGTACGTGCCGGGCCGGCCGTCGCCGCGGAACGCGGGGTGCTCGCTGACGTCGCGCAGGTCCGTCCCCCGGAGCAGGGGGCGCAGCGGCGTCGAGCCGGGCGTGTCGTTGAGGTCGCCCACGACGACGACGTTCTCCTCGCCGCGCGCCCGCAGCGCGGCGTAGATCGCGGCGGTGCGCGTCGCCTGGCGGCGCCGGGTCGCGTCGGACTCGGACTGCGTCCCGTACCCCTTGGACTTGAAGTGGTTGACGAGCACGGTGAGCGTGCCGCCGCCCGGCAGCTCGACGACGTACTCGGGGCAGTCGCGGCCGAACACGAGGCGCCCGCGCGAGTCGCGGTCGTCGACGTGCGAGCGCACCGACCCGATCCGGTACGGGCGCGTGGTGAGGACGCCGACGTCGATGCCGCGGTCGTCGTTGCCGTCGATGACCATGACGTGGGGGTAGCGCGGACGCCCCGCCCGGGTGACGCCCGCGTCGGTGAAGTGCTTGAGCGCGACCCGGTTCTCGGCCTCGACGACGGCGAGGACGTCGGCGCGGACGTCGGTGACGACGCGCGCGGTGTGCACCATGGCGAGCTCGTCGACGCGGTCCTTGACGAGGTCCACCCAGCCGACCCAGTCGCCGCGCCCGTGCGCCACGACCTCGGTCCGCGCGGTGCCGGCGGCCACGGACCCGGTCCGCCGCACGAGCCGCCCCCGGACCTGCCGCAGCACGGCGAGCGCCGCGGCGTCGGAGCGCAGGAGGCCGAGGGTGCCCAGGTGCTCGAGGATCTCCGCACGCACCTCGGGCCCGTACGTCTCCTCGGCGAGGAGGGCGTTGACGCGCGCGTGCGCGGCGAGCACCGCGTTGCCGCCGGTGAGCGGTCCCGCCATCGCGCGGGGGCGCTCGAAGAGGTTCTCGACGTTGAACGTCCCGATCCGGACCGTCGCCATCGTGGTCTCCCGGTGCACGGCCCGGGCTCCCGGGTGGTCGCGGACGCGGGCCGGCTCTACCGGGAGGGAGGGCCGTGCGGCGCGGTCCGGGACACGCCGACGGCGGCGCCCGGCCGGTGTCACCGCCACCGGCGGGGCGGCTCGGGGCCGGGCCGGCGGACCGGCCCGGCAGCTCGTCAGCGTCGGCGCGGGGCGGGCGCCGACGGGTAGATGTCGCGGAACGCGGGCTCGAACGGGCGTCTGAGCAGGCGCAGACCGGCCTGCTCGGGCGTGCGTCCGCCCTTGGCGGCGTTGCACGGCTCGCACGCCGCGACGGCGTTGAGCCACGTCGTCGTGCCGCCCTGGCACCGCGGGACCACGTGGTCCATGGTCGTCGCGGTCCCGCCGCAGTACGCGCACCGGTACCGGTCGCGGCGCAGGAGCGCGGCGCGCGAGTACGGCACCCGGCCCTGGCGCTCGTACACCCAGCGCGCGTGCACGTACCGCACGAGGGCGACCGACCGCGGGCGCTGGTACGGACCGAACGTCTCGCCCTCGACCGCCTCGAGCACCTCGGCGACGCGCCGGTGGAGCATGCGGATGGCGTGACGCAACGACACGCGGCCGAGCTCCTGGCTCCCGCCGAGGTTGTAGATGACCACCTCGCTCATCGTCGCGCCTCCTGTCGTTCACGGGCCGGGACGACGAGAGCCGTCCCAGGACGGTGCCCCAGGACGGCTCAGCAGGTGGACGACGCGCGTCGTCTACCTGGAGAGCGGCCTTCGGGACGGGTCGACGGACCACGGGTTCCTCAACGGGTCCACCTTCCCTCACCGGTCGTCATGGTCGAGCGTCCGGGCGATGTCGACCGGACGCCATGAGGCTATGCCCGCGAGCGCGCGACGTCCACGGTTTTGCACCGGCACGTCGCGGGCGCGGCGGTGCCGGGTCGGTCCCGCCGGGTCAGGAGCGGCGGCCGCGCAGCGCGATCACCGGGCCGGAGAACAGCGCGATGCCGAGCACGAAGCCGACGTCGTACCAGTTCCCGTCGTTGTCGACCTCGTAGATGCTCACCGTGTCGGTGAAGAGCGACACGACGAAGCTGACCGGCAGGATGATGCCGTGCCACAGGCCCCACCAGAACCCGTAGCCGGCGGGGTTCTGGTCGGGGTTGGGCCCGGCGGCGCAGGCTCCCAGGAGCAGGAGCCCGCCGACCACGAGGGCGGCGACGGCGAGGCCGCGGGGTGCGCCGCGGCGCGCGGGTGCGTTCATCGGTGCCACGTCCTTCTCGTCAGTCGAGCGCGGGGGGTGCGGCGGCCGGCGGCGCCGGCTCGAGCGGGAGGTGCACGACGAACCGCGTGTCGCCCGGGACGGACGTCACGGTGAGGTCGCCGTGGTGCTTGTTCACGACGATCCGCCACGAGATGTCCAGGCCGAGCCCGGTGCCCTGCCCGACGGGCTTCGTCGTGAAGAAGGGCTCGAAGATGCGTGGCCGGACGTCGTCGGGGATGCCCGGCCCGGTGTCGGCGATCTCGACCTCGGCGTGGTCCTCGACGCGGCGCGTCGTGACCGTGAGCGTCCCGCTGCCGCCCATGGCCTGCGCGGCGTTCTCCACGAGGTTGGTCCACACCTGGTTGAGCTCGGCCGCGTACACCGGCACGGGCGGGAGCGTCGGGTCGTAGTGCCGCACGACGTCCACCCCGGTGAGCACCTGGTCGAGCATCGTCAGGGTCGAGTCGAGCAGCTCGTGCAGGTCGACGGGCCGGAACGGCGCGCGGTCGAGCTGGGAGTACTGCCGGGCGGCCCCGACGAGGGAGGAGATCCGCACGGTGGCGTCCTCGATCTCCGCCATGAGCTGCTCGGTCTCGATGGTGTACGCGATCCAGCTCACGGTCCCGGGGAGGGCGCCGGCGTCGACGCGCTCCGCCGCGCGGTCGAGCCACACCTCGTCGATCCCGGCCTGGACGAGCGCGGGCGAGACGCGCCAGCCCTCGGGCAGCCCGTGGTCGTCGAGCCAGTCGGTGAGGCGGTCCTCGAGATCGGACGTCTCGAGCGCGCCCACGGCGTCCGCGGTGCGCGTGTCCTGGTAGCGCTCGAGGGCGGCCTCCTGCAGGCGGATGACCTCGGCGAGCGTCGCCCGGTCGAACGGGCCGTCCGCGATGAGCGCGAGCTTGTGCCGCATCGCGGCGACGCGCTCGCGCAACGTCCCCGTCGCGCGCACGGCCGCGGCGGCGGGGTTGTTGAGCTCGTGCGTGAGGCCCGCGGACAGGGACCCGAGCGCGAGCAGCCGCTCGCGCTGCCCGACGACCTGCTGGGCGTCGCGCGTGCCCCAGAACACGCCCTCGAGCAGGTGGACCGCCATGGGGAACCACTCGGTCATGAGCTTGGCGAAGTCGTGCGCCTCGAGCACGAAGAACCGCGACGGCTCGAGCGCGCGGGCCGAGTGCAGGTAGGTCTGGGGGAGCCGGTCGCCGAGGTAGGCGTTCCACGCGCCCAGGTACACCCCGACCTGGCGGGTGCGCGAGACCTCGACCTCGTCCTGGCCCACGCGCCGGTAGAGCGCGACGCCCCCGTCGAGCATGACGTAGAACGCCTCGGCGGGCGCGCCCTCGTGGAAGAGCCAGCCGGCGTCGTGCCGCTCGACGTGCCCGGTCGCGCACAGCCACGCGAGCTGGTCGTCGGTGAGGTGCTCGAACAGGAACGTGGCGCGCAGCTCGTCGACGTCGCACGGCATCCAGCCCCGCGCGGCCGCGGCGGCGCGGGTGCCCGCGGCGGGCGGGGTGGTGGTCGGGTCCTCGGTGCTGGTCACGGTGCGCCTCCGGTGGTCGGGTGCGGGTCGCTCGAGGGTCGGTGCGGTCGGGGGTCAGAGCTGTTCGAGGTAGCGGTGCACGAGCATCACGGCCATGGCGCCCTCGCCCACGGCGGACGCGACGCGCTTGGCGGACTCCGAGCGCACGTCGCCCGCGGCGAACACGCCGGGCACGGACGTCTCGAGGTGGTACGGGGGACGGTCGAGCGTCCACCCCGACGGCGGGGCGCCGTCGTGCAGGAGGTCCGGCCCGGCGAGCACGTACCCGCGCGGGTCGCGCGCGACGACGCCGTCGAGCCAGTCGGTGCGGGGCGCGGCGCCGATGAAGACGAACGCCCAGCCGCACTCGACGAGCGTGGTCCGGCCGGTGTCGAGGTCGTGGAGCTCGAGATGCTCCAGGTGGTCGTCCCCGGACGCGGCGACGACCTCGGTGCGGGTGAGGACGCGCACGCGCGGGTGCGCCTCGACCTGCTCGACGAGGTACGACGACATGGAGCGCGCGAGGGTGCCGCCGCGCACGACGAGCGTGACGCGCTTGGCCTCGCGCGCGAGGTAGAGCGCCGCCTGGCCCGCGGAGTTCGCGCCCCCGACGACGTACACCTCCTGGTCGTGGCACGCCGTGGCCTCGGTGAGCGCCGACCCGTAGAACACGCCGCGCCCCACGAGGTCGCCGAGACCGGGACCGTCGAGCAGCCGGTAGGACACGCCGGAGGCGAGGATGACGGTGTGCGCGTCGATCGCCGTGCCGTCGGGGAAGCGCACGCTGCGCGCGGGCCCGTCGACGTCGAGCTCGACCGCGTCGCGCGTCGTGACGATCTCCGCGCCGAACCGCACCGCCTGGCGCCGGGCGCGCTCGGCGAGCTGGGCCCCCGAGATGCCGTCGGGGAAGCCGAGGTAGTTGTCGATGCGCGAGCTCTGCCCGGCCTGCCCGCCCGTCGCGGTGCGCTCGACGAGCACGGTGCGCAGGCCCTCCGACGCCCCGTACAGCGCCGCGCTGAGCCCGGCCGGCCCGCCGCCCACGACGACGAGGTCGTAGAAGTCGGCGGTCGGGCGGGTCGCGAGCCCGACGCGCTCGGCGAGCGTGGCGTCGTCGGGCGCGACGAGGGCCTCGCCGTCGGGCGTGACGACGAGGGGGAGCGTCGCGGGGTCCGCCTGCGCGGCGGCGAGCAGCCGCGCGCCCTCGGCCGACTCGGACGGGTACCAGCGGTAGGGCACGCGGTTGCGCGCGAGGAACTCGCGCACCTGCGACGAGCGGGCCGACCACCGGTGCCCCACGACGACGGTCTCCGCGGGCCGGCGCCGGTCCGTGGCCGACCACGCCTCGAGCTGGGCGTCGACGACCGGGTAGAGCTTCTCCTCGGGCGGGTCCCACGGCTTGAGCAGGTAGTAGTCGAGGTCGACGACGTTGATCGCCTCGATCGCCGCCTCGGTGTCCGCGTAGGCGGTGAGCAGGACGCGGCGCGCGGCGGGGAAGAGGTCCATCGCCTGCTCGAGGAGCTCGACGCCCGTCATGCCGGGCATCCGGTGGTCGGCGAGCACGAGGGCCACGTCCTCGCCGCGCAGCGCGAGCTCGCGCAGGGCGTCGAGCGTTGCGGGGCCGGACTCGGCGCGCACGATCCGGTAGCGGTCCCCGTAGCGGCGGCGCAGGTCCCGCGCGACCGCGCGCGACACCCCGGGGTCGTCGTCGACGGTGACGATCGCGGGGCGGGTCGTCGCGACGGTGGGTTCCACTCGGCCTCCTCGGCAGCCACGGACGGGCGAGTGCCATCCTCCCGCCGCGGGGCCGCCGCGTCCACGGGCGGCGTGGCGCAGGTCACTCTTGACGCCGGGGCACTCTCCGCTAGGTTAGGTGAGGCAAACCTCAGGTCTGCCCCGTCGCGCTCTGCGGCGGTCCTCTCCCCGTCCCTGGAGCCTTCGTCATGCTCTCAGCACGCCCCGTCGCGCCCGCGACCGCCCGCCCGACCGCCGCCCCGCCCGTCGAGGCGCTCCTCACGAGCGCGACCGCGGACGCCTACGCGAGCGCCGTGCACGCCGTGGTGGACGACGTCGCGGCGCGGCTCGGGGCCGTGCGCCAACCCTGGTCGGGCGCGAGCCGCGCGCACCTCGCGGAGCTCGTCGACGCCGTCGACCTCGACGCGCCCGGCGTCGGGACGGACGCGGCGCTGCGCGAGTCGGGCGACCTGTACGCGACCCACGCGGTGTGGTTCCACGACCGCGCCTACGCGGCGCACCTCAACTGCCCGGTCGCGCTCCCGGCCGTGGGTGCCGAGGCGATGCTCGCGGCCGTCAACACGTCCGTCGACACGTACGACCAGTCGACGGTCGCGACGCTCATGGAGCGGCGCGTCGTCGCGTGGACCGCGCGCCGCGTCGGGTACGCCGCGGGCGACGGCGTCCTCACGTCGGGCGGCACCCAGTCCAACCTGCACGCGCTCTTCCTCGCCCGGGAGCGCGCCGTCGAGCGCGCGGCCCGCGCGGGCGGACCCGGGCGGGCCGCCGTGCTGCCCCGCCTGCGCGTCCTCGCGGCCGCGTCGAGCCACTTCAGCGTGGCCCGCTCGGCCCTGCTGCTCGGCCTGGCCGACGACGCCGTGGTCCACGTCGGGGCGGACGCCGACGGCCGCCTCGACCCCGCGGCGCTCGCGGCAGCGGTCGGCGCGGTGCGCGCGGCCGGCGACGTGGTCATGGCGGTCGTCGCGACCGCGGGCACCACGGACCGCGGCTGCGTGGACCCCCTCGCGGCGGTCGCGGACGTGTGCGACGCGACGGACGTGTGGCTGCACGTCGACGCGGCGTACGGCTGCGGCCTGCTCGTGTCGCCCACGCGCCGGCACCTGCTCGACGGGATCGAGCGCTCCCGCTCCGTCACCGTCGACTACCACAAGGCGTTCTTCCAGCCCGTGTCCGCGAGCGCCCTCCTCGTGCGCGAGCGCGCCGACCTCGAGCGCGCCGCCCACCACGCGGACTACCTCAACCCGCGCGAGAACGCTGAGCCCAACCAGGTCGACGTGTCGCTGCAGACGACGCGCCGCTTCGACGCGCTCAAGGTCTGGGCGACGCTGCGCGCGCTCGGCCCCGACGGCGTCGGGCGCCTCGTCGACGCCGTGTGCGACCTCGCCGCGGCCGTCCACGCCGACCTCGCGGACGACCCGGACCTGCGCGTCCTGGCCCGCACGGACCTGTCGACGGTCCTGTTCCGGTACGAGCCGCCGGGCCTCGCGCCCGAGCGCGCGGACCGGCTCGTCCCGCTCGTGCGGCGCGTGCTGTTCGAGTCCGGGCGCGCGGTCGTGGCCAGGACCGTGCTCGACGGCGTGCCCTGCCTCAAGCTCACGCTGCTCAACCCGGCCGTCACGCTCGCGAACGTGCGCCGCGTGCTCGACCTCGTGCGCACGACCGCGCAGGCCCTCGTCGAGCGCGACGAGCTCCTCCACGACGACGACGTCGCGACGCACGCCGCGGACCTCGTGGCGTCCCTCGCGACCGCCGGGGCGGTGACCCGATGACCGCGACCGCTCCCACGACGGGCGGCCCCGCCCCGGCGCCCCACGACCCGGAGCACGTGCGCGACGTCGTCGGCGTCGGGATCGGGCCGTTCAACCTCGGCCTCGCCGCGCTGTCCGCGCCGCTCGACGACGTCGACGCCGTGTTCCTCGACGCGGCCCCCGAGTTCCGCTGGCACCCCGGCATGATGATCGAGGGCGCGACGATCCAGGTCCCGTTCCTCGCCGACCTCGTGACGATGGCGGACCCGACGTCGCCGTACTCGTTCCTCGCGTTCCTCAAGGCCACGGGCCGGCTGTACCCGTTCTACATCCGCGAGTCCTTCTACCCGCTGCGCGCCGAGTACGACGCGTACTGCCGCTGGGTCGTGGCCCGCCTGGGCTCGCTGCGCTGGTCGCGGCGCGTCGTCGCCGTCGAGCACGACCCGGCCGCCGACGCGTTCGTCGTGCGGGCCGAGGTGCTCGCCGCCGACGGCACCGTGACGGGCACCGAGGAGCACCGGGGCCGCCACCTCGTGCTCGGCGTCGGCACCGCGCCGGTGCTGCCGCCCGCGCTGCGGGCGCTCGCGGACGAGGCCGCGCGCGGCGAGCACCGGGGTGCCGGGCCGCTCGTGCACAGCGCGCAGTACGTGCCGCACCGCGACGCGCTCGCCGCCTCCGGGTCCGTGACGGTCGTCGGCAGCGGGCAGTCGGCCGCGGAGGTGTACCGCGACCTGCTGGACGGCGTGCACGGCGACGACGACCGGCCCGGGTACCGGCTCGACTGGGTGACGCGCTCGCCGCGGTTCTTCCCCATGGAGTACACGAAGCTCACGCTGGAGATGACGTCGCCGGAGTACACCGACCACTTCCACGGCCTGCCGCTCGAGCTGCGCCAGCTCCTCGGGCGCGAGCAGCGCGGCCTGTACAAGGGGATCAGCGGCGACCTCGTGGACGAGATCTACGACGCGCTGTACCGCCTGAGCCTCGACCGGCCGGTGCCGACGACGCTCCTCACGGACACCGAGGTCGTCGCGGCCCGGTACGAGCCGGGCGAGGCCGGGGACGCGGGGGAGTACGTGCTGCGCCTGCGCCACGCGCAGCTCGGGCGCGAGGTCGAGCGCCGCACGCGCGCGCTCGTCGTCGCGACGGGGTACGCGGCGTCGGTCCCCGCGTTCCTCGACCCGGTGCGTCACCTCCTGCGCTTCGACGAGCTCGGCCGGCTCGACGTCGCGCGCGACTACACGGTGGACGACGCGCGGCGCGTGCACGTGCTCAACGGCGAGGAGCACACGCACGGGGTCACGGCGCCGGACCTCGGGTTCGCCGCGTGGCGCAACTCCGTCGTGCTGCGCACGATCACGGGCCGCGAGGTGTACCCGGTGGAGGAGCGCATCGCGTTCCAGACGTTCGGGCTGCCCGACGACGCGGCGACCCGCCCGGCGCCCGTGCCCGCGGGCGAGCGCGCGGGAGGGGAGGCCCGATGACCGCCACGACGACCGTCCCGGTCTCGACCGCAGAGTTCGCGGTGCGGGTCCGGCTCGGCGCCGGGCGCGCGGACGTCTCCTTCGAGGCCGTCGACCCGGCGCGCGACGCCGCGCTCGTGCAGGGCTGGCTCGCCCACCCGCGCTCCGCGTACTGGCAGCTGGGCCACCTCGACGCCGACGGCGTGCGCGCCTACCTCGCGGGGGTCGGGTCCGACCCGCACCAGGACGCGTGGCTCGGCCGGGTCGACGGCGCGCCCGCGTTCCTCGTCGAGACGTACGACCCGGCGCGCGTCGCGCTCGCCGACGTCCCGGCCGCGGCGGCGCTGCTCGAGCCGGGTGACGTCGGGATGCACCTGCTCGTCGCGCCCCCGGACGGCCCGGCGCGCCGCGGCTTCACGTCCGCGGTCATGGGCGCCGTCGTGCGGTTCTGCCTCGACCCGGCCGGGCGCGGGGCGCGGCGCGTCGTCGTCGAGCCCGACGTGCGCAACACGGCGGTCGCGGCGAAGAACGCCGCGGCCGGGTTCCGCGTGCTGCGCGAGGTCGCGCTGCCGGGCAAGACGGCGCACCTCGCCGTCGCGACGCGCGCCGACCTCGACGCGAGCCCGCTGGGCGACGGCGTCGACCTCGCGCCGCACCTGCGCCCCGACCTCGCCGAGCGCGCGCACCGCCACCTCGTCGCGAAGACGATCGCGGAGCTCACGCACGAGCGGCTGCTCGCGCCGCGTGCCGTCACCCGGCCCGACGAGCCGAACGGGCGGGGCGAGTACGTGCTGCCCGTGGCTGGCGGCTCGGTGGAGTACCGGTTCGTGGCGCGGCGGTACGCGCTCGAGCACTGGGTGCTCGACGAGGCGTCGATCCGGCGCACCGGGCTGGCCCCGGGGTCGTCCGGGCGGGCAGGCGCACCACGCGGCCTGCCGGTCGACGCGCTCGACCTCGTCGTCGAGCTCCAGCCGGACCTGCGCATCCCCGACGACCTGCTCGCCACGTACCTCGAGGAGGTCTCCTCGACGCTCGCGAGCGCGACCGCGAAGCTCGAGCGGTACGAGCGCACCGGCGGCCCGAGCGCGACCGACCTCCTCGACGCGTCCTTCCAGCAGGTCGAGGCCGCCATGACGGAGGGGCACCCCGCGTTCGTCGCGAACAACGGGCGCCTCGGGTTCGGCCTCACCGAGTACCGCGCGTACGCGCCCGAGAACGGCGGCCGCGTGCGGCTCGTGTGGCTCGCCGCGCGGCGCGCGCACACCCACCTCGCGCTCGGCGCCGGTCTCGACGAGGCGACGCACTACGGCGCCGAGCTCTCCGACGACGAGCGCGCCGCGTTCGCGGACCGGCTCGCCGCGCGCGGCCTCGACCCGGCCGACTACCTCTACCTGCCCGTGCACCCGTGGCAGTGGGAGCACCGCGTGCCCATCACGTTCGCGGCCGACGTCGCGCGCGGCGACCTCGTCCCGGTCGGCCAGGGTGCCGACGAGTACCAGCCGCAGCAGTCGATCCGCACGCTGTTCAACCTCACCCGCCCGGGCCGCCACTACGTCAAGGTCGCGCTCGCGATCCAGAACATGGGGTTCCTCCGCGGGCTGTCGCCCGCGTACATGCGCGACACGCCCGCGATCAACGACTGGGTCGCCGACCTCGTCGCCGCCGACCCCGAGCTCGGCGGCCGCGGCTTCACCGTGCTGCGCGAGCTCGCCTCCGTCGGGTACACCGGCGACGTCTACCACCGCACCGCGACCCCGTCGGCACACCGCAAGATGCTCGCCGCGCTGTGGCGCGAGAGCCCCGTGCCGCGCATCGCGCCCGGGGAGCGCCTCGCGACCATGGCCTCGCTCTTGCACCGCGACCCCGACGGCGCCGCGCACGCGACCGCGCTCGTGCGCGCCTCCGGGCTCGACCCCGCCGACTGGGTGCGCGCCTACCTCGACGCCTACCTGCGTCCGCTCGCGCACGCCCTCCTCGCGCACGACCTCGCGTTCATGCCGCACGGCGAGAACCTCGTCCTCGTGCTCCGCGACCACGTCGTGGTCCGCGCGATCATGAAGGACGTCGGCGAGGAGGTCGCCGTCCTCGGCGACGCCCCGCTCCCGCCCGGCGTCGAGCGGGTGCGCGCCGTCGTCGACGACGACGAGAAGGCGCTCGCGATCTTCACCGACGTGTACGACGGCGTGCTGCGCCACCTCGCCGCGATCCTCGCCTCCGACGGCGTGCTGCCCGAGGACCGGTTCTGGCGCCTCGTCACGGAGTGCCTCGACGCCCACCGCGCGGACCACCCGGACCTGCGCGGCGGCGTCGACCTGCGCGCGCCCCGGTTCGCGCACTCGTGCCTCAACCGGCTCCAGCTGCGCAACACGCTCCAGATGGTCGACCTCGCCGACCAGTCCGCGTCCCTGCTGTACGCGGGCACGCTCGCCAACCCCGCGGGCCGGGGCGACTGACGTGCGCGCGCCCACCCCCGTCCCGCCGGGCGGGTTCGCCGTGCACCGCGACGCGTGGGGCGTGCCGCACGTGCGCGCCGCCGACGAGCTCGCGCTCGCGCGCGGCCAGGGGTACGTCACCGCGCTCGACCGCGGGTGGCAGATCGAGGTCGACCGGTGGCGCGCCGAGGGGCGCCTCGCCGAGCGGATCGGCGAACCGGGCCTCGCCTGGGACCGGTTCGCCCACCGCGTCCGCCTCGCCGACACCGCGCGCCGCGCCTACGCGGCGCTCGCGGACGACGACCGCGCCTGGGTCGACGCCTACACCGCGGGCGTCACCGAGGGCCTGGGACGCGGGCGCGACGTGCCCGAGATGCACGCCCTCGCCGACCCCGCGTGGCCCGGCGGGGGCGACCTGCCGCCGCACGAGCCCTGGCCCGTGTGGGCGCCCCTCGGCGTCTTCCTCGTCGCGCACGTCCTGTTCTCCGGCTTCCCGCACGTGCTGTGGCGCGACCACGTCGCGCGCACGCTCGGGTCCGCCGTCGCACGGTCGCGGCCCGACGTGCCGGTCACCGACGTGCTCGACCTGCTCGCCGTCGACGGCGGCCCCGGCTCGGGGTCGAACGCGTGGGCGCTCGCGGGCACCCGGACCCGTAGCGGGGCGCCGCTGCTCGCGGGGGACCCGCACCGCCTGCTCGAGCTGCCGGGCGTCTACCAGCAGGTGCGCCTCGCGTGCGACGCGTACGACGTCGTCGGTCTCGCGTTCCCCGGCGTGCCGGGCGTGCCGCACTTCGGGCACGCGGGTGCCGCGGCGTGGGGCGTGACGAACGCGATGGCGCACCACGTGGACGTCGTCGCGGAGCGCCTGCGCCGCACCCCCGACGGCGGTGTCGAGGCCCAGGGCCCGGACGGGCCGGAGCGCGCCGACGTCGTCGTCGCGACCGTGCGCGTGCGCGCGGCCGGCGGCCCGGTCGAGCACCGGGTCGAGACGGTCGAGACGGCGCGCGGCGTCGTCGTCACGGGAGGGCCCGACGAGCCCGACCGGACGTTCGCGGTGCGCCTGCCCGCGCGCGTGGACGCCGACCTCGGCGTCGCGGTGTGGCGGCGGCTGCTGCACGCCCGCTCGGCGCGCGACGTCACCGACGCCTTCGCGACCTGGGTGGACCCGGTCGACTGCGTCCTCGCGGCGGACCGCCACGAGGTGCTGTCGGTCACCGCGGGGCGCGTGCCGCGCCGGGACCGCGCCGAACGGGCCCTGCCGCTGCCGGGCTGGACGGACGCCGGGCGCGTTCGTCCATGGGTCGCGCTGCCCCCTCCCGTCGTCGTGCACGACGTCGCGGTCGACGCGAACGAGCGCCCCGAGCGACCCGGCACCGACCTCGGCCACACCTACGCGCCCCCGCACCGCGCGCGCCGCGTCCGCGCCCTGCTCGACGCGACCGGACCCGCCGCGGGCGGCCGGGCGGGGAGCCCGGCGGACGGCGCCGCGTACGCGGCGGACGGCGCCGCGACAGCCGCCGACCAGGCACGCGTGCACGCGGACACGCTGCTCGGCGGCGCGGACGACCTGCTGCGATGGCTCGACGACGACCCGCGCGAGGGCGGCCCGGCGAACGTCCGCCGCGGCGCCACCGTGCGGGCCGCGGCCCGGCTGCGCGCGTGGGACCGGCGCATGGACGCGGGCAGCACCGACGCGGCGCTGTTCGCCGCATGGAGGTCGGCCCTCGTGCGCCGGGTCGCGGCGCACCCGGCGCTCGCACCCCTGCACGCGCCGCACGGCCTCGACGAGGTGTTCGCGCCGTGACTGTCCGTCCCGGGGCGCGTCGCCGACGCCCTGCCCGCGCTGCTCGGCGCGGCGCGGCTCGGGATCGACGGCCCCGCCGAGGCGTGGGCCGCGCTGGCCGAGGTGGCCCACGCCGACGACGGCCGCACGGGACCGGCGCCGACGTGGGGCGACACGCACCGCGTGCTCGGACTGCACGTGCTCCTCGACGTCCCGGGCGCGCCCGCGCCGCGCGTGCCGGCCGTGCCGCTCGGCGGCGACACCGACACCGTGCGCTGCACCGCGAGCGCGCCCGGCACGACCGACACGTGCGTGCGCGGGTCGGTCGCGCGGTGGGTGTGGGACCTCGCCGACCGGGACGCGAGCCGCTGGGGCGTCCCGTTCGGCGCGAGCGGCGACCCGCGCTCGCCGCACTTCGCCGACCAGCTCCCCGCGTGGGCGGCTGCCGCGACCGTGCCCGTCGTGACCGACTGGACCCTGCTCACCCCGGAGGAGACCCGATGACCGCGCCCACCACGCGCGCCCCCGACCCGGCGCGCGGCCTGCCCGGCCCGGGGGAAAGCCCCCTGCGCACGGGCGCGCCCGGCGAGCTCCTGCGCACGCACGCCGCGCCCGACGGCGGCGAGCTCACGCTGCGCGTCCTCGACCCGGAGGCCGACCTCGACGTGCTGCACGCGTGGGTGGCCCGGCCGTCGGCACGGTTCTGGGGCCTCGGCGGACTGACGCGGTCCGAGCTGCGCGACCTCTATGCGCACGTCGGGTCGCTGCCCACGCACCACGTGTTCCTCGTGCGGTGGGACGCGGATCCCGTCGCGCTCCTGCAGACGTACGAGCCCGCGCACGACCCCGTCGCCGACGCCTACGCCGTGCGGCCGGGCGACGTCGGCGCGCACTTCCTCCTCGGCGGTCGCGGCCCGCGCGGGTCGCGCCTGTGGGACGCGCTCGGCCCGCTCGTCGTCGGGTTCTGCCTCGACGACCCGCGCGCCGACCGGGTCGTCGTCGAGCCCGACACGGCGAACGACCGCGCCCACGCCCGCATGCGCACGCTCGGGTTCGAGGTCGCCGAGCCCGTGCGCGTCGGCGACAAGGACGCACTGCTCGCGTTCCTCACGCGCGAGCGCGCCCGCCCCCTGCTCGACGCCGCCGCGGCCGCCGTGCGCGGCTGAGCGACGTCGGGGTCCCGGCGCCCGCCGCCGACCCGACCGAGCGTCTCGCGCCGCGCGGACCTCAGGGACCTCAGCGCGCGCCGGCGACCGCGTGCCCGGCGTCGCGCAGCGCGCGCGTCGCAGCCTCGAGCCGCCCCTCCGGGACGAGCACCAGGTCCGCGTGGAACGTGGACGCGACGAACACCGGCACCCCGGCCTCGGCGAGCGGCCCGACGACGGACGCGAGCACCCCCGTCGTCTCCAGCCCGTGCGCGGACCCGTAGAACCCCGCCCACCGCTCGGCCTCGTCGAACGGCGACGCGTGCCGCACCACCGTCAGCCCCTCGGGCGCGCGCACGAGGGCGACCCACTCATCGTCCTCCGGGAACGTGGCGCCCGGGACGTGGGCGAGCAGGAATCGGTCGGGGACGACGTGCAGGTCCAGCGAGGTCATGCGCCGCACCGTAGCGGTCCGCGCCCACACCCCGCCCGCGTCGTCGGGTGCGGAGGTCGATCACCGCGCCAGGCGCTCGACGACCGCCCCGTACAGCCACGGCGCGGCGCTCGCGGCGGGCACGATCGCGCGGCGCGCGGGGCTGCCCGCCCAGGCCAGGAGCCCTGCGGTGAGCACGCGGTAGTCGCGCGTGGCGCGCGCCCACGCGCGCTCGTACGCCGCCGCGTCGTCGAGGTGGCGCACCGCGGCCTGCGCCTGCGCGAGCCCGACGCGCACGCCCTCGCCCGTGAGCGCGTCGACGTACCCCGACGCGTCGCCGACGAGCCGTACGCGCCCGGCGGTGCGGCGCCGGGCGCGCTGGCGCAGCGGCCCGGCGCCGCGCACGCGCCCGAGGACGGGCACGTCCCGCACGCGGTCGGCGAGCCCTGGGAACGCGTCGAGGCCGGCCCGTGCGTCGCGCCCCGCGTTGCGCGACGCGTCGCGGTGGGTGAGGACGGCGACGCCGACGACATCGGGCGCGACCGGCGTCACGTACGCCTCGGCGTGCGGCGCCCAGTGCACCTCGACGAGGTCGGTCCAGGGCGCGACGCGGTAGTGAGTGCGCAGCCCGAACCGGGCGCGGCCGCGCGCGGGGGCGTCGAGACCGGCGAGGCGCCGCACGGTCGAGTGCAGCCCGTCGCACCCCAGGACCCAGTCGGCCCGCACGACGCGCGTCCCGTCGCCCTGGTCCGGGGTCGCGTCGTCGTGCGGGTCGAGCGTGACGTCGACGCCGCGGGCGTCCTGCGTGAGCGTGCGCAGCGTCGCGTGCTCGACGACCACGCCCTCGGCGAGCGCGCGCTCGCGCAGCGCCGCGTGCAGCGCGGTGCGCCGCACGCCCCGGCCCGGTCCCGCGGCGAACGGGTGGTCGGCGTGGCGCGTGGCGTCGCGGTAGCTGATGCCGGCGAGCGGGTGCCCGGGCGGGTCGACGCCCAGGTCGAGGACGGCGGCGAGCGCGCCGGGCAGCAGGCCCTCGCCGCACGCCTTGTCGATGACGCCCGCGCGGCGGTCGACGACGACGACGTCGTGCCCGGCGCGGCGCGCGTGCAGCGCGGCGGCGAGCCCGACGGGCCCGCCCCCGACGACGAGCACGTCGGTGCGCGTGCGGGTCACGGCGTGCCCGCTCCGGGTGCGTCGGCGCCGGGGCGGTCCGCGGTGGTCGCGAGCGTGAGGGCGCGCTCCTCGGCGGGGATGCGGAACCGGGCCAGCAGGACGGCGTTGAGCACGGTGAACGCGATCGCCGTCACCCAGCACGAGTGCACGAGCGGCAGGGCGAACCCCTCGACGACGACGGCGACGTAGTTGGGGTGGCGCAGCCACCGGTACGGCCCGCGCGCCACGAGCGGCAGGCCGGGCACGACGATGACGCGCGTGTTCCAGCGCGGACCGAGCGTCGCGATGCACCACCAGCGCAGGCCCTGGCTCGCGAGCACGAGGACGAGCATGGGCCACCCGAGCCACGGCAGGAACGGGCGGTCGGCGAGCCACGCCTCGGCGACGCACGCGAGGAGCAGGCCCGTGTGCAGGGCGACCATGGCGGGGAAGTGCCCGCGCCCGGACTCGACGCCGCCGCGCGCGAACGACCAGCGCGCGTTGCGGGCCGAGACGACGAGCTCGGCGACCCGTTCGAGCGCCGTCGCGCCGACGAGCGCGACGTACCACGCGAGGCTCATGCCCGTGCCCCCTGCCGCGCCGAGGGTGCGCTCCCGGGCGCGCGGCCGTCGAGGCGCAGCAGCACGAGCTCGGTGCTCACGCCCGGGCCGAACGCCATGAGGACCGCGGGGACGCCGGGCGGGGCGTCGGTGCGCGCGAGCGTCGCGGCGAGCACGTGCAGCACGGACGCCGACGACAGGTTGCCGGTCGTGCGCAGGGCGTCCCGGCTGGTCGCGAGGTCGTCGTCGTCGAGGCCGAGCGCGTCACGCACCGCGTCGAGGACGCGAGGGCCGCCCGCGTGCACGACCCACGCCCCGACGTCGGCCGGTTCGAGGTCGTGCTCGGCGAGCAGCGCCTTGACGTCGCCCAGCAGGTGCGCGCCGATGAGCTCCGGCAGGCGCGCGGACAGCACGATCTCGAACCCGGTGTCGCCGACGCGCCAGCCCAGGTCGCCCGTGGTGCCGGGGTGCAGGTGGGAGCGCGACCCGACGACGCGGGCGCCGGGGCGGCGGCGCGGCGCGCCGTACGCGCCGGGGCGCCGCGCGAGGCGGTGCTCGTCGCCCACGAGGACGGCGGCGGCGGCGCCGTCGCCGAACAGGCCGGACGCGACGAGGTTCGCCGTGGACGGGTCGCCGCGCTGCAGCGTGAGGGAGCACAGCTCGACCGCGACGAGGAGCGCGACGTCGCGCGGTCGCCCGCGCAGCAGGTCGTCGGCGCGCGCGAGCCCGGCCGCGCCGCCCGCGCACCCCCACCCGAACGAGGGCGTGCGCCGCACGTCGGCGCGCAGCCCGAGCCGGGCGGCCAGGAGCACGTCGAGCGTGGGCGCGCCCACCCCGGTGACGGTCGTCAGGACGACGTGGTCCACCTCGTCGGCGCGCAGCCCGGCGTCGTCCAGCGCGGCGCGGCACGCGCGCTCGGCGAGGTCGGTGCCGTGGGCGAGGAACGCGTCGTTGGCGGACCCGAACGACAGCCCGCCGTAGTCGGCGAGGGGCAGGGCGAGGTGACGGGTCTCGACGCCCGCGTGTGCGTGCAGGCGGCGCGTGAGCGCGCGGCGCACCGGGTCGTCCGTGAGCAGCTCGCTCGTGACCCGGGAGATCTCGTCCTGACGGTACGCGTGCTCGGGAAGCGAGGTCCCGACGGCGACGACTCGCGACATGCCCGCATCGTCGCACCGGCCCGGCCCGCCCGCGCGGGGTGCGGCGGGTCGCGCCGGTAGGCGGGCGCGCGGCGCCCGGTCGGGCTAGGTTGCGCCCATGGTGACCGGTCGCCCGGGCGGGCTCGTGCGGGCCCTCGTCGTCGCGAGCCACTTCCCGCCCACGGTGATGGTCACCGCGTTCGCGCTCGCGCTGAGCGCCGGCATCGGGGCCGGGGCGCGCACGACGACGCTCGTCGCCCTCGCCGTGCTCGCCGGCCAGCTCTCGGTCGGGTGGTGCAACGACTGGCTCGACGCGCGCCGCGACCTCGCTGTCGGGCGCGCGGACAAGCCGGTCGTGGCGGGCCTCGTGACGCCCGGGGTGCTGCGGGCCGCGGCGTTCGTCGCCCTCGGGGCGTGCGTGGTGCTGTCGTTCGCGACGGGCGTCGTGCCGGGGGCCGTGCACGTCGTCGCGGTCGCGAGCGCGTGGTCGTACAACGCGGTGCTCAAGGCGACGTGGTGGTCGTGGGCGCCGTACGCGCTGTCGTTCGGGCTCCTCGCGGTGTTCGTCGTGCTCGCGGCGCCCGGCGGCGGGCGGCCCGCGCCGTGGGCGGTCGCGGCGGCCGCGCTGCTCGGCGTCGGTGCGCACGTCGCGAACACGCTGCCGGACCTCGAGGACGACGCGGCTACGGGGGTGCGGGGACTGCCGCACCGCCTCGGCCGCCGGGCGAGCACGGTCCTCGCGCCCGTGCTGCTCGGCGCGGCGTCGGTGCTCGTCGTGCTCGCGCCGCCGGGCCCGCCCGGGGCGACGGGCTGGGCGCTGGGGGCGGTCGCCGTCGTGCTCGCCGTCGCGGCCGGGGGGAGCGGCGTCGCACGCCCGCGCAGCCGCGCGCCGTTCGCGCTGTCGATGGCGGTGGCCGGCGTGTGCGTCGTGCTGCTCGTGCTCGCCGCGCCCGCCGTCGTCCTCGCGGGCTGACCGGCACTGCGGGTCAGCGCGTGAGGTGGACGGACGCCTCGGCGGTGTACGTCTGGAAGGTGAGCGACGCGAGCAGGTAGAGGCGGACCTCGTCGGCGGTGTGGTCGAGGTACCCGATCGACACGTCCTGTCCGATCGTCAGCTCGTGGTCCCCGCCGCGCGTGGTGAGCAGGTAGCCGCCGCGCAGGGCGGGCGCCCAGACGATGTCGCGCTGCACCATGCGCTCGAGCTGCTCGCGGATCGGGTAGCCGTGGTCGCGCGTCTCGGACACGGCCGTGTACAGGTCGGCGTCGAGCACGAGCGCGTACGGGCCCTCGACGCCCGCGAGGCGCAGCTCGGTCTGCGCGGCGGCGACGGCGTCGGGCAGGTCGCGCGGGTCGCTCGGGACGGCGACCGGCGGGTTGTCCGACCCGGGCCCGATGCCGGTGATCCCGGCGGCGGCGTACCCCTCGAACACGGCGCGGTCCTCGGCGCGGGCGAGCGCCGTCGCGGCGTCCTTGACCGGCTGCCAGTCCGAGTCCTTCGAGCCGCGCGCGACGTCGTCGACCGCCTGGCGCGAGAGGGTGAACGGCACCTGGAGCTCGACGAGCGGGACGACGCCGCGCAGGCGCGCGCGGATGCCGTCGTGGGGCGCCTCGACGTCGGTGACGTGGCCCGTGCGGGCCGCGGCGGTGCCGAAGCCGAGCGGCCCCGTCACGTCGACGACGCGCCGCCCCGCGACGTTGCGCACGAACGTGCGCCGCGCCTCGTCGGCGATCTCGGCCCACGCGGCGTCCGTGACGGGCGCGAGCCAGCGGTGCAGCGTCGAGTCGCCGGGCGCACCCGCGCCGCTCGTGGGGGCGACCGAGCCCGGGTCCGGTTCCGTGACGCTCACGACGGTTCTCCTCTCAGCGACCCGATCGCGAGCGACCCGACGGGCGCGGCGGTGGCGGGTGCGGTGGCGGGTGAGGCGGTGGGTGCGGCGGCGGGCGGGGGCGTCGCGTCGGCCGGCGGGGGGCCGGGGTCGGCCGCGTCGAGCGCGTCCGGGGCGTCGGCGGCGAGCGACTCGAGCAGGTCGAGCGACGGGACGAAGAACGACGTGCCCGTCAGGGGCGTCGACACGTCGAGGATGCGGTCGTAGCGGCCGGGCGGGCTGCCGACGAACATGCGGTCGAGCATGCGCTCGACGACGCCCACGTCGGCCGCGTACGCGATGTAGTACGTGCCGAGCACGCCCGCGGCGGGGTCGCCGAACGCCATGTTGTCGCGCAGCACGTCCCGCTCGGTGCCGTCCTCCTCGACGATCGTGTTGAGCGAGACGTGCGAGTCCGGGGGCTGCACGTCGTCGGGCAGCTCGACGTCGTCGAGCTTCGTGCGCCCGATGACGCGCTCCTGCGCCTCGACGGGCAGCGCGCCCCACGCCGCGAGGTCGTGCACGTACTTCTGCACCACGACGTGGCTGCCCCCGGCGAACGGGCCGTCCGGGATGATCGCGGCGCCCACGGCGGCCCGGCCCGTGGGGTTCTCCGTCCCGTCGACGAACCCGAGCAGGTCGCGGGAGTCGAAGTACCGGAACCCCGTGACGTGGTCCTCGACGCGCACCGCGTCGCCGAGCGCCGCCATGAGCTGGCGCGTGAGCTCGAACGTCAGGTCCGCCCGGTCGGCGCGCACGTGGAACAGGACGTCGCCCGGGGTCGACGGGGCGTCGTGCACCGCGCCGTGCACCGCACGGAACGGGTGCAGCCCCTCGGGCCGCGGTGCGCCCGGCGGGCGGACCGCGTCCCAGAACGACGACCCGAGGCCGACGACGCACGTCAGGCCCGCCGCGGCCTGGCGGAAGCCGACCGCGCGCACGAGGTCGTTCACGGACGACGCGACGTCGAGCAGCCGGGCGCGCGACCCGGGCACGCCCGACGCGGACACGACGAGGAACACCGCCGACTCGGTCAGGCCGCCCAGCACCGCCTGGGGCTCGGGCACGCCCGCCGGGACGGCGACGCTCGCACCGGTTCCCTGGGTCGTGTTCTGCGGCACGAGGCGAGCGTCCCACGCACGCCCGCCGAGCGCACGCGCGCCGTGGCGGCTCAGCGCGCGGCCGCGACGAGCCCGTCCACGACGGCCGCCGCACCCGGGGCCGGACGCTCTCCGTACGTGACGGCGAGCACCCGGCGCGCCGCGCCGGGCAGCGCGTGCGCGACCACCCGCGGGTCCCGGTGCGCGCGCAGCGCCAGGGCCGGCAGGAGCGAGACGCCGACCCCCGACGCCACGAGCGCCTGCACCGCGACGTAGTCGTCCGTCTCGAACGCGACGCGCGGCGTGAACCCGGCGCGCTCGCACCGCCCCACGAGGTCGGCCCGGCAGCGCTCGCACCCGGCGATCCACGCGGCGTCGGCGAGCGGCGCGAGGTCCGCGGGCGCGTCGTCCGTGTCGCGGCCCGGCACCGCGTCGTCCCCGGCGCCCGGGCGGTCGACCGTGCCGGCGTCGCCGGGGCCCGCCGGGCGCACGAGGAACAGCTCCTCGGCCAGCACCGGCACGGCGCGCAGGCCCTCGACGTCGACGGGGGAGCGGTCGTGCTCGAACACCAGCGCCACGTCCACCGCGCCGCGCCGCAGCGCGTCGAGCGCCTCCGGCGGCTCTGCCTCGACCAGCCCCACGCCCAGGCCCGGGTGGTCGCGCGCGAGCCGCCCCACGACGTCGGGCACGAGCGTCGCCAGCGCCGACGGGAACGCCGCGAGCCGCACCCGCCCTGCCGAGAGCGACACGAGCGCGTCCAGCTCCTCGCGCGCCGCGCCCACGCGCCCCAGGATCTCCTCCGCGCGTGCCGCGAGCAGCCGGCCCGCCGCCGTCAGGCGCACGCCCCGCCCGTGCCGCTCCAGCAGCGGCACCCCCACCTCCGCCTCCAGGCGCGCCAGGTGGTGGCTCACCGACGGCTGGGCGTAGTGCAGCGATCGCGCCGCCGCCGTCACCGAGCCCTCGCGCGCGACCGCCGCCAGCACCCGCAGCCGCGTCAGGTCCACGTCCCCGCCCTCATGGGACGAATCATAGGCCGCGTCGATCGGTCCAGTCGGAACAGGCATTGGACCGATGAGTCGGCGCGCGGCACCGTGGACACATGGCCCCCGCAGACCTCGCCCCGCCCACGATGCGCGACGTCCTCGACGCCCGCCGGCTCCTCGCTCCGCACCTCGACCCGACGCCCGCGCGCACCTACCCGGCGCTCGACCGCGCCACCGGGGTGCGCGTCGTCGTCAAGCACGAGAACCTCCAGCCCACCGGCGCGTTCAAGGTCCGCGGCGCCCTCAACCTCCTGCTGCGCCTCACCCCCGAGGACCGCGCCCGCGGCGTCACCGCGTTCTCCACCGGCAACCACGCCCAGGCCGTCGCGCACGCCGCCCGCACCGCCCGCGCCGCGTGCACCGTCGTCATGCCCACCGACCCCAACCCCACCAAGGCCGCCGCCGTGCGCGACCTCGGCGCCCGCCTCGTCCTCGCCGGCACCACGTTCGACGACGCGCGCGAGCACGCCACCGCGCTCGCCGCCGACGACGGGTCGCGCCTCGTCAGCGCCGCGAACGAGCCGCTCCTCGTCGCGGGCGTCGCCACCGCGTACGTCGAGCTGCTCGAGCACGCCCCCGACCTCGACGTCCTCGTCGTCCCCGTGGGCGGCGGCAGCGGCGCCGCGGCCGCGTGCCTCGTCGCCCGCGCGGTCGCCCCCGGCCTCGAGGTCGTCGCCGTCCAGTCCTCCGCGTCACCCGCCGCGCACGACTCGTGGCGCGCCGGGCAGCCCGTGTCCCGCCCGAACACGTCCCGCGCCGAGGGCCTGGCCACCGGCACCGGGTTCGACCTCACCCAGGCCGTGCTGCGCGAGCACCTCGACGACTTCGTCCTCGTCGACGACGACGCGATCGACCGCGCCGCCGCCCTCTACCTCACCGCGGTCCGCACCGTCGCCGAGGGCGCGGGCGCCGCAGCGCTCGCCGCCGTCCTGGCCGACCCCGCCCGGTTCGCCGGGCGGCGCGTCGGCGTCGTGTGCTCGGGCGGCAACGCGAGTCCCGCGGAGCTGCGGCGCGTGTGCGCGCACCTGCCGCGCTGAGCGCACCCACCGCCGCCGCGACGTCGGGGCGCACGGGCGCGGTGCGCCGCACCACCTGCCCGCAGCGGCGGCCGGGCCTAGGCTCGGGCCATGGCCCGCTACCTCGACGTGCACCCCGACAACCCGCAGCCGCGCGCGACCGCGCAGGTCGTCGCGCTCCTCGAGGACGACGGCCTCGTCGTCTACCCGACCGACTCCGGGTACGCGCTCGGGTGCCGCATGGACGCGCGCGACGCCGCCGAGCGCATCCGCCGCATCCGCCACCTCGACGACCGCCACCACTTCACGCTCGTGTGCGCCGACTTCGCCCAGCTCGGCCACTTCGTCATGGTCGACAACGCGGTGTTCCGCTCCATCAAGGCCGCGACGCCCGGCCCCTACACGTTCATCCTGCGCGCCACCTCCGAGGTGCCGCGCCGCCTCGCCCACCCCAAGAAGAAGACCGTCGGCGTCCGCATCCCCGACGACACCGTCGCGCAGGCGATCGTCGCCGCCCTCGGCGAGCCGATCCTGTCGAGCTCGCTCATCCTCCCCGGCTCGACCGAGGCGCTCACCGACGGGTGGGCCATCAAGGAGGAGCTCGACCACGTCGTCGACGCCGTCGTCGACGGCGGCGAGCGCGGCAGCGAGCCCACGACCGTCGTCGACGTGTCCGACGGCGTCCCCGAGGTCGTGCGCGTCGGCGCGGGCGACCCCGCGCGCTTCGAGTAGCCCCACCGCGCACCTCCTCCCCACCGGAACCGGCCCACCCCGGCCCGAAGGGCTGCGCCCGGCGACGCGCGCCGAGAACGACCCTGCTCGCCGTCCGAGCACGTGGTTGCTGCCGGAAAGCACCTGATGACGGCAGCAACCCCGTGCTCGGCGCTCACCCGGGCGGGCCCAGCAGACGACGCAGGCGCACCAGGTCCACCGGGTCGACGAGCGTCCCGCGCTCCTCGCGCACCCACCAGTCGCCCGAGCGCCGCCGCTCCGCGCGCGTCGTGAACCGGTACCGGAACACGCGCGCCCGTACCCACCGCGGCGCCGGGCCCTCCGGGTCGTGCGCGAACGGGTCCGCCCCGAGCAGGCGCAACGTCGGCCCGTCCGCCTCGAGCAGCCGCAGCAGCAGCACCTCGAACCAGCGCGTCCCCGGCGACCCCAACGCCAGGAACCACATCTGCCAGTCCAGCCGCAGGTGGTACGGCGCCACCTGCGGCGGACGCCGCGACACGTCACCCGGCTTGCCGCGGAACGCGTACTCCACCCAGTCGTCCGGACCGGGCGACCGCGCCGTCGACCCCTCCACCACCACCTCGTCCCTACGCCGCGACACCGACCCGAACGCCCCGTACGCGTTGACCAGCCGGAACGGCTCGAAGCTCGCGTTCATCAGCTGGCGACGCGACACCAGGTTCCGCGCCGGGCGCACGCTCAGCACGAGCAGCAGCACCGACACCGCCACCACCGCCACCACCAGCGCGACCGGACCGCCCAGCCCCGACCCGCCGCCGTCCGGCACCGACCCCGCACCCAGCGCCGGCACCAGCCACGACCCCAGCGCCGCCCACGCGCCGTCGCTCACCACGCCCAGCCCCAGCACGACCGTCAACCAGTTCAGCCACGCGAAGTTCCCCGTCACCAGCAACCACGCCTGCGTCAGCACCACCACCCCGCCCGCCACGCTCGCCACCGGCTGCGGCGCGAACAACGCGAACGGCACCACCAGCTGCGTCACGTGGTTGCCCGCCACCTCCACCCGGTGCCACCACCGCGGCAGGTGGTGCGCGTGCCACGAGAACGGGCCCGGCAGCGGCTGCGTCTCGTGGTGGTAGTCCAGCGCCGTCAGGTCCCGCCACGCCCGGTCCCCGCGCAGCTTGATCAGCCCCGCACCCAGCTCGACCCGGAACAAGCACCACCGCGCCGCCAGCAGCACCAGCAGCGGGGGAGCGGCGCCCCCGCCCGACGATCCCAACCACCCCACGAGGAACGTCACCTCGCACAGCAACGACTCCCAGCCGAACCCGTAGAACCGCTGCCCCACGTTCACCACCGACAGGTACGCCGCCCACAGCAGCAGGAACGCGAGCGTCGTCAGCCACCACGGCCCCCGCTGCGGCACCCCCACCACCAGCAGCGCCGCCAGCACCGCCCCGCACCACCCCAGCCCCACGACGAACCCGTCCGAGCACCGCCACCGCAGCACGCTCGGCCCGTCCCGCCACGACGTGCGCGCCACGAACCCCGCCACCGGCAGCAGCCCCCGCTCGCCCAGCAGCGGGCGCCACTGCCGCACCACCACCACGAACGCCACCACCAGCACCGCCGCCGTACCCCGCTGCAGCACCTCGCGCGCCACGTCGTAGTCCGGCCCCCAGAACCACGACCCCCACCAGCCCGCCTCGCCCGGCGACCACCCGCCCGTCATCCCCTCACGGTAGGCACGTGATCCGCGTCTCACCCGCGCGCCGCCCACCCCCGCCACCAGGCCACCCGCCACACCCCGCCCCTACCATCGGGGCATGAGCAGCCAGGGCCTCGCCCAGTCCACCGACCGCATGCGCGACGCCGGCGTCGCACCCGCCGCCGTCGACGTCTTCGCCCGCTTCTACCGGCTCCTCGAGTCCGGCGCGACCGGCATGATCCCCGAGGCCGACGTCGAACCCCTCACCGACGTCACCCACCGCGACGACCTCCACGTCCCCGACGACACCGCGCGCGAGGCCCTGCGCCGCACCGCCGTCATCAAGCTCAACGGCGGGCTCGGCACCTCCATGGGCATGGACCGCGCCAAGTCGCTCCTCACCGTGCGCGACACCGACCCCCAGCGCCCCGACAGCGGCCCCCTCACCTTCCTCGACGTCATCGTCGCCCAGGTCCGCGCCGCCCGGCACACCACCGGAGCACCCCTGCCCCTGCTCCTCATGAACTCCTTCCGCACCCAGGACGACACCCTCGCCGCCCTCACCCCCCACGACGACCTCCCCGTCCCCGGGCTCCCGCTCGACTTCCTCCAGAACCGCGAGCCCAAGCTCCTCGCCACCGACCTCACCCCCGTCGACTGGCCCGCCGACCCCGAGCTCGAATGGTGCCCGCCCGGCCACGGAGACCTCTACACCGCCCTCCACGCCTCCGGCGCCCTCCGCGCCCTCCTCGACGCCGGCTACCGCTACGCCAGCGTCTCCAACTCCGACAACCTCGGCGCCGCCCCCGACGCCACCATGGCCGGCTGGTTCGCCACCAGCGGCGCCCCCTTCGCCGCCGAGGTCGCCCGCCGCACCCCCGCCGACCGCAAGGGCGGACACCTCGTCGTCCGCCGCAGCGACGGCCGCCTCGTCCTGCGCGAGACCGCCCAGACCCCGAAGGACGACCAGGACGCCGCCGCCGACATCTCGCGGCACCGGTACTTCAACACCAACAACCTCTGGCTCGACCTCGAGGCGCTCGCGGCCGAGCTCGACCGCACCGGTGGCGTGCTCGAGCTCCCGCTCATCAAGAACACGAAGACCGTGGACCCGACCGACCCGTCGTCGCCCGAGGTCGTGCAGATAGAGTCCGCCATGGGCGCGGCGGTCGAGGTGTTCGACGGCGCCGTCGCGATCGAGGTGGGCCGTGACCGGTTCCTGCCGGTCAAGACGACGAACGACCTGCTGGTGCTGCGCTCCGACGTCTACGACCTCGACGACGCCTACCGGTTCGTCGCGCGCACCGACGCGCCGCTCGTCGACCTCGACCCTGCGCACTACAAGACCATCGCCGCGTTCGACGCCCGGTTCGACGACGGCACGCCCTCCCTGCGCGCCGCGCGGTCGCTCACGGTCCGCGGCGACTGGGCCTTCGGCTCCGGCGTCACGGTCACCGGCGACGCCGTGCTGGCCGACCCGGGCGGCTCCGCCCGCGTGCCCGACGGCGCCGTCGTGGGCCCGGACGGCGTCAGCGACTGACCCTCCCCGCCGAGCATGCGGTTGCTGCCCAGGAGCGGCCCCGCACGGGGCACGACCGCATGGTCGGCGGGTGGGGTCAGGCCGGGAGGTCGACGACGTGGCTGTCGCCCCGGCGCGCGGTGAGGGCGCCGGACGACGCCGCGGCGAGGTCGGCGTCGAAGCGGTCGAGCTCGGCGGGCGGGACGAGCACGGTGAACGCGGCGACGGCTCCGTACGCGACGTCGTCGAGCGTCCCGTCGTGGTGGGCGCACCAGTCGCGCAGGACGCCGTGCAGTCGACCGGCGTCGGCGTGCGGGACGTCGACGTGCACGGCGGTGAGGACGGCGCGACGCACCGGGCGGGCCCGGTCGAGGGCCTCGCTCACGGCGGTCGAGTACGCGCGCACCAGGCCGCCCGCGCCGAGCAGCACCCCGCCGAAGTACCGCGTGACGACGGCGACGACGTCCGTGACCCTGCGGTGCCGCAGCACCTCGAGCATGGGGATCCCCGCCGTGCCCGAGGGCTCGCCGTCGTCCGTGGAGCGCTGCTGGTCGGCGTGCACGCCGACGACGAGCGCGACGCAGTGGTGCCGGGCGTCCCAGTGCTCCTTGCGCAGCCGCGCGACGACGGCGTCGGCCTCGGCGACGGTCGCGACGGGGGAGAGGTGCGCGAGGAACCGCGACTTCTTGACGACGAGCTCGTGGTCGACCGGACGGGCGATCGTGCCCCACAGCTCGCCGGTACCCGTGCTCATGCGAGCGAGCCTAGCCGCGTGGGAGGGGGCTCCGTCCGAGGCCCCGCCCGCGGGCGCGACGGAGCGCCTCGGCGCGCCCTGGCGCGGACCGCGCCGGTCCGGAGAGCACCGGTCCAGATGCGCCGGTCCGGACGCAGCCGTCTGGGCGTGCCGGCCCGGACGCAGCAGTGCCCGGGTCGAGGGCTCCGACCCGGGCACCGCTGCGCGAGGAGAGACGGTCAGTCCGTCCCGGACTCCATCGCGGCGCGGTCGAGGAGCGCGTCGTCCTCCTCGACCTTGCCGCGCGACGCGATGACCTCCGCGCCGCCCTCGGGCATGGCGCCGATGAGCTCGGTCGACGCGCCCTGCGCCGCGCCGATGAGCGCGGCGTGGGTCGTGCCGACGATGCCGATGCCCGCGTACTGCTCGAGCTTGGCGCGCGAGTCCGCGATATCGAGGTTGCGCATGGTGAGCTGGCCGATGCGGTCCATGGGACCGAACGCCGAGTCCTCGGTGCGCTCCATCGAGAGCTTGTCCGGGTGGTAGCTGAACGCGGGCCCCGTCGTGTCGAGGATCGAGTAGTCCTCGCCGCGGCGCAGGCGCAGCGTCACCTCGCCCGTCACGGCGGTGCTGACCCAGCGCTGCAGGGACTCGCGGATCATGAGGGCCTGCGGGTCGAGCCAGCGGCCCTCGTACATGAGCCGGCCGAGGCGGCGGCCCTCGGTGTGGTACTGCGCGAGCGTGTCCTCGTTGTGGATCGCGTTGACGAGGCGCTCGTACGCGGCGTGGAGCAGCGCCATGCCGGGGGCCTCGTAGATGCCGCGGCTCTTCGCCTCGATGATGCGGTTCTCGATCTGGTCCGACATGCCGAGCCCGTGACGACCGCCGATCGCGTTGGCCTCCTTGACGAGGTCGACCGCGGACTCGAACTCGCGCCCGTCGATCGTCACGGGGCGGCCCTGCACGAACCCGATCGTCACGTCCTCGGTCGCGATCTCGACCTCGGGGTCCCAGAACCGCACGCCCATGATCGGCTCGACCGTCTCGATGCCGGTGTCCAGGTGCTCGAGCGTCTTCGCCTCGTGCGTCGCGCCCCAGATGTTGGCGTCCGTGGAGTACGCCTTCTCGGTGCTGTCGCGGTAGGGGAGGTCGTGGGCGAGGAGCCACTCCGACATCTCCTTGCGGCCGCCGAGCTCGGCGACGAAGTTCGCGTCGAGCCACGGCTTGTAGATCCGCAGCGCGGGGTTGGCGAGCAGGCCGTAGCGGTAGAACCGCTCGATGTCGTTGCCCTTGAACGTCGAGCCGTCGCCCCAGATCTGGACGTCGTCCTCCTGCATTGCGCGCACCAGCAGGGTCCCGGTGACGGCGCGGCCCAGGGGAGTGGTGTTGAAGTACGCGCGGCCGCCCGAGCGGATGTGGAACGCGCCGCAGGCCAGGGCGGCGAGGCCCTCCTCGACGAGCGCGGCGCGGCAGTCGACGAGGCGCGCGATCTCGGCGCCGTACGCGGTCGCGCGGCCGGGCACCGACGCGATGTCGGGCTCGTCGTACTGGCCGATGTCGGCGGTGTAGGTGCACGGCACGGCGCCCTTGTCGCGCATCCAGGCGACGGCGACGGACGTGTCGAGGCCGCCGGAGAACGCGATGCCGACGCGCTCGCCCACGGGCAGGGAGGTGAGAACCTTGGACATAGTCAAAGTATGCGCGATTCTGCATAGGTATTCAATCTGAGGCCGCGCGCCGGGTTCCTCCCGGCGCGTCGCGGCGCGCCATCCGCACAAAAAGTGTGCCAAGCAGTACGGTCCTCACCATGCGCACCGACGATGTCGTCCCACCCGCCGGCCCCGACGGCCCGCCGCCGGACGGCGCGCCCCGCGAGGCCCCGGTGTCACCGGGCGGTGCCGACGCCGAGCCCGGGACGACGCGCGCCGTCGCGCCGGGCGCGCAGGGGAGGGCGTCCCGCTACCCGCGCCCGACGGTCACGCTCGCCGAGGCGGAGTGGGTGTGGCGCCTGCTCGCGACGGAGGCCATGGTCGAGTCGGCGAAGCCCGAGACGGTCCGCCTGGCCGTCGTCGCGGGGCTCACGCGCGCCACCGGCGCCCGGTACGGGGACCTCCTGCGCTGCACGACCGACGCGATCGACCTCGGCCCGTCGACGGCGCGGGCGGGGGAGGGGAGGGTCGTGCTGACGCACGGCAAGCACCGCACGGTCCGCGAGCACGTGCTCAGCGCGAGCGTCGTCGTCGTGCTGCGCCGCTGGATGGCCGTGCGCGAGGTGCTCGCAGCCGACCTGGAGGGCTCGGTGCCGCGCGCGCTGCTGCTCACGGTGCACCACACGCACGACAACGGCGTCACCGTGTCGAGCGGCCTGCCGATCACGAAGCAGGGTCTCGTGCTGTCGTGGCGGCGGTTCGTGCACCGGACGAACGCGCGCTACGGCGCGGTGCGCGCGCCGCTGCCGACGCGCTTCGAGCAGGTGCGGCGCGCGTGGGTCGAGGCGTCAGCCCCGGCGGGCAGCGGGATCGTCGCCGGCCCCGGACTCGGTGACGACGCCGGGCGGGACGCCCTCCTCGCCGTCGAGCTCCTGGAACAGCGTGACGTGGAGGCCCGCGGGGGCGTCGAGGCGTGAGTTGAGCGAGCGCCAGGGCGTGGTCGTCGGGGGAGCGACGAGCTCCGCCCCGGCCTCGACCGCGCGTCGCGTCGCCTCCTGGGCGTCGTCGACCTCGAACGCGACGCGTAGGTGCCCGGCCACCTGGCGCCCGACCTCCAGGTCGTCGATCGCCCGCTTGTGCGCGGGGTTCGCGATCTCGAGCGTCGCGCGCCCGACGTCGAGGATCGCCACGCGGTCGTCCTCGCCGTCGGTGTAGGCGATGCGCTCGGGGAGGCCCAGGACGTCGCGGTAGAAGGCGAGGGCGGCGTCGTAGTCCCCGGCCTCGACGACGAGGCGGAGCTGGCGGACGGCGGGCGGCGGGGTGGTCTCGTCGGTCATGCCCCGACTCTAGTGGTCTTGCGGAAAAAATAGTGTGCCAAGCACTTCATCCACATCATCACCACCGCGGACACCTCACCATCCGGCACGGACCACGAGGGGCCGCCACGGCGGTGCGTGACGGCCCCTCGCGACCCTGCCCGCGCTGGGGCGGCAGGGGAGCGGCTCGTGTCAGGGCTGGCCGGTGGCGGCTTCCTCGGCCTTGCGCGCGGCGCCCTTCTCGGTGCTCGCGCCCTCGGTGGACAGGTCGCCGCGCGTCGACTCGAGGTGCGCACGGACGAACCAGTGGAAGAGCTCGAGCTCGTGGAGGTGGCCGACGAGGAGGTCGTTCGTGACGTCGTCGAGCTCCTCGGTGGCGGTCGCGGCCTCGCGGTGCGCGGTGATGACGCCGACGTACACCTCGTCGAGCGCGCCGAGGTGCGCGATCGTCGACGCGCGGCCCAGCGAGTAGTCCTCCCAGCTGCGCGCGGCGACGAGCGCCCCGGGGGTGCCCTGCGGCGAGACGCCGAGGGTCGCGATGCGCTCGGCGGTCGCGTCGACCATCGCGCGCACGGCGTCGACCTGCGGGTCGAGCATCTCGTGCACCGCGATGAAGTGCGGACCGACGACGTTCCAGTGGATGTGCTTGAGCGTCAGCTGGAGGTCGTTGAGCGCGTGGAGACGCTCCTGGAGGATGCCGGCCACCTTCGCCCCTTCCTCCGGGGTGAGCGACGGGACCGTGTACTTGGGCAGGGGACGAGCGGCCATGGGTGCCTCCTCGGGTCGGGTGCGCGCGCCGCGTCGCGGCGGGGACGGCCGGCGGTGCCGTCCTGGCCCATCGTGGGGCGCCCGGGCGCTCCTCGCAGGACGAGCGCCCGACGCCGGGGACGCGGGCCGACCTCGCAGGAGGACCTCGCAGGGGCGACGGCGAGGAACCGTCGGCGCCCGTGCGGCCCGGTCAGGCGTGCCGCGACGCCTCGGCGTGCACCCCGGCGACGGCCGCCGCGACGAACGCGGCCGGGTCGGCGTCGAGTCCGCGCCCCATCGTCGACAGGCGGACGGGGGTCGCGCGCAGGGCGTCGACGAGGTCGGTCCCGGCGGGGACGTCGACGAGGTGATGACGCCCGTCCGGGGCTGCGAGCGACGCGGCCTGCCGGGCGACGCGGTGCGTGAGGTCCTGCCCCCACCCGGGGAGCGCCTCGACCTCGGGCGCGGGCACCGGCACGGGGATCTCGCTCGGGGCGAGCGCGACGCGGCCGTACGCGGTGAGCGAGTGGTGGGAGACGCCGAGGTGGCGGTCACGTGCGTCGGCGCCCGAGACGCGCAGCGAGGCGACGGGACGCCCGCCGAGAGCGCCGACCGCGTTGAGGGCCTCGCCCGCGGCGACGCCCGAGAAGCCCCAGCGCGTGCCGGTCCCGAGGTTGCCGGGCCCCTGGGCGACGACGACGAGGTCGGCGCCGACGACGTGGTGCGCGGCGAGCAGGCCGGTGTGCACCGTGACGGCCTCGAGGTCGCCGCCGAACGCCTGGCCGACGGTGACGCACGCGTCGATCCACCCCGCGTCGCGCAGCGTCGCGACGGTGCGGGAGAACGCGGCGGGGAGCGCGCCGCCGTCGGTCATGACGTACGCGACGCGCGGGGCCGGACGGTCCGCGAGCGCCGCGGCGTGCCGGGCGCCGGCGACGACGGCGGGCAGGGCGGAGTGGAGGTCGGCGACGACGACGGGGGTGCGGGCGAGGTCGTCGGCGTCGCGGAGGGTGTCGTGGTGGGGGGACTCCTGCTCGTCGACGCCGAGGACGAGGGCCTGCAGGGGCGTGTAGCGGGCCTTGACGAGGTGGCCGGGTCCGGGCGTGGGGTCGGGCGGGAGGGGGGTGCCGGGTCGGGCGGGGCCGACGACGAGGGCGTAGCCGCCGGTGCCGAGGCCGCGGGCGAGCGCGGAGACGTTGAGGAGGACGTGGTCGCCGGGGGCGGGGGTGCCGACGAGGTGGGTGTAGGCGAGGGCGCGCACGGTGGCGTCGGGGTCGTCGTCGCGCCCGGGGAGGGGTGCGTGGAGCCGGACGTGCAGCTCCTGGGCTCCGGTCCAGGCCTTCGCGTGCGACACCACGGTCGCGGTCCGCCACGTGATCACGCGGCACACCCTATCGACCGACTAGCGTGGTGCCCGATGTCCGCTCCCTCGCCCTCGTCCTCGTCGTCGTCCGCCGTGCCCGCGTCGGCGGGGTCGCCGACGAACCCGGCGGCGCGTCTGCTGAACCTGGTGATCGCGTTGGTGAACACGAACGCGTCGATGACGAAGCAGCAGATCCGGGCGAGCGTGGCGGGGTACGGGGATGCGCCGTCGCCGGACGCGTTCGAGCGGATGTTCGAGCGGGACAAGGACACGTTGCGCGAGCTGGGGATCCCGATCGTCACGGTGGACGCGGGTGGGCACGCGGACGAGGTGGGGTACCGGATCGACCAGGACGCGTACGCGCTGCCGGCGGTGGACCTGACGCCGGCGGAGCTGGGGGTGCTGGCGCTGGCGGCGCAGTTCTGGCAGGACAAGACGTTGCGGACGGACATCTCGCGGGCGTTGACGAAGCTGCGGGCGGCGGGTGCGGGTGAGACGGCGATGGACGTCGTGGCGGGTCTGGCGCCGCGGGTGCGTCCGGTGGGGGACGCGTACGGGACGTTGATGGACGCGATCTCGGCGCGGCGGGCGGTGTCGTTCACGTACCGGGCGGCGAGCACGGGTGAGGTGCGGTCGCGGCGGGTGCAGCCGTGGCGGATCGCGGCGCGGCGGGGCGGTTGGTACCTGGTGGGTTTCGACCTGGACCGGGGTGCGCCGCGGTCGTACCGGTTGAGCCGGGTGGAGGGGCGTGTGCGGGCGACTGGGCCGCGGGACGCGTTCGAGGTGCCGGTGGAAGTGGACGTGGACGCGGCGCTGGGGTCGCGGGACGCGGGGGGTGTGGCGCGGCTGGCGGTGGTGCCGGAGCGTGCGGGGGCGTTGCGGGCGCGGGGGACGGTCGTGGGGTCGGTGCCGGACGCGCGGGCGGGTGACGGTGCGGGTCGGGACGTGCTGGAGGTGCCGTACGACGTGCGGTACGCGATGGCGGACGAGGTCGTGGGGTACGGGGACGCGGTGCTGGTGCTGGGGCCGCCGGACCTGCGGGAGGCGGTGGTGCGCCGGTTGCGGGCCGCGGCGGCGCTCGTGCTGCCTGCGGGGTCGGGCTCGGCGGAGGTGGGGGAGCGTGGCTGAGCGCGCGGACGACCGGTTGGTGCGGCTGCTGGGCATCGTGGCGTACCTGGACGGTGCGGGGCCGGTGCCGGTGGGGGAGCTGGCGCGGCACTTCGGCGTGAGCGAGCGGCAGGTGCTGGACGACGTGGACGCCCTGTGGGTGTCGGGGACGCCGGGGTACTGGCCGGACGACCTCATCGACTTCGACGCGGACTCGTTCGAGCGTGGCGTGGTGCGGTTGACGGAGGCGCGCGGGATGACGCGCCCGTTGCGGTTGGGGACGCGTGAGGCGGTGGCGCTCATCGCGGCGTTGCGGGCGATGCGTGAGACGGCGGCGGTGCAGGCGGACCTGGAGCGTGCGGGCGTGGTGGAGTCGGTGCTGCGCAAGCTGACGGACGCGACGGGGGAGGCGGCGGCGGCGCTCGACGTGCAGCTCGCGCCGGAGGGGGACCGGCGGGTGGTGGCGGCGGTCACGAGCGCGCTCGTCGCGGGTCATCGCCTGCGGATCCGGTACGTCACGGCGGCGGACGAGGAGTCGGAGCGCGAGATCGACCCGGTGTCGCTGCACACGCAGGACGAGCACGCGTACCTCCTGGCGTGGTGCCACCGTGCGCGCGGGCGTCGCACGTTCCGCGTCGACCGCATCCTCGCCGCGACCGAGCTGGACCAGCCCGTGGAGGGGCACGACGTCGATCCCGACGTGGACTTCACCCCGACCGGCGACGCGCCGCTCGCGACGATCACGTTCGCGAGCCCGGCGCGCGCGGTGGCGGAGCAGGTGCCGGTGGAGTCGGTGCGGAACCTGCCGGACGGCGCGTTCGAGGTGCGGCTGCGCGTGACGAACCCGGTGTGGTTGCGTCAGCTGCTCACGGAGCGGGCGCGGCACGTGCTGGCGGTCGAGCCGGCGGCGGTCGCGCAGGACGTGCGCGAGGCCGCGAGCGCGGCGCTTGCGGCGTACGCGCACCTGCCGGCGGACCCCGTCGACGGGCCGGGCGCCGGTGCGCGGGCTGCTGGCTAGGGTGGGCGGCATGTGGTTCTGGGTCTGGACGGTGCTCGTGGTGGGCACGCTCGTGGGCGTGTTCTTCCTGGCCCGCCGGTTGTGGCGGTCGGTGAGGGGGCTGGGTCGCGAGCTGTCGCGTGCGTCGGAGGTGGCGGCGCGGATGGGCGCGCGCGCGGACGAGCTGTCGCGGGCGTTGGAGGAGGCGCAGCCGTCGACGGCGCCGACGCTGTTCGAGGACCCGGTGGTGCTGCAGGAGCGGGTGGACGTGCTGCGTGCGCGGCGCGTGGACCGCAGGGCGGACCGGCGTCGGCGCGACGAGTTGGTGTGGTCCCGCTGGCGCCGCTTCAACGCGTAGACTGCCGCGCGTAGCGCCGTCCCCCCCTGAGGAGGAGTTAGCCCATGGGCATGCTCAAGCCCTGGCACATCATCGTGCTGGTCGTCGTCATCCTGCTCCTCTTCGGCGCGCGCCGTCTGCCAGACCTGGCCCGGAGCGTCGGGCAGTCGCTGAAGATCTTCAAGAGCGAGGTCAAGGACCTGCGCGACGACGACGCGACGCCCCCCGCCTCCGGTGCCGCGGGCACGGGCTCGTCGACCTCGACCGGCTCGTCGACCGCCACCGGTGGGACGACCGCGCCCGTGCAGGACGACCCTCCGAAGGCGTAGGCGGTGTCACGTACGTCCCGTGACCCCGAGGGGCGGATGCCGCTCCGTGAGCACCTGCTGGAGCTGCGCAAGCGCCTGTTCCTCTCGGCGTGCGGTCTCGTCGTGGGCGCGGTCGTGGGGTGGTTCCTCTACGAGCCGCTGCTCGAGGCGTTGCAGGCCCCGCTGCTGAAGGCGGCGGAGGAGCAGGGGAAGGTCATCAGCCTGAACTTCTCGGGTCTGGCCTCGGCGCTCGACATGAAGGTGAAGGTCGCGCTGTTCCTCGGTGTGATCGTCACGTGCCCGTGGTGGTTGTACCAGCTGTGGGCGTTCATCACGCCGGGTCTGACGACGCGGGAGAAGCGGTACGCGTTCGCGTTCCTCGGTGCGTCGGTGCCGTTGTTCCTCGGTGGGGCGCTGCTCGCGTGGTGGGTGCTGCCGCACGCGGTGGACATCCTGGCGGGCTTCGTGCCGGAGGGGGCGACGAACCTGGCGGACGCGCAGGGGTACCTGAGCTTCGTCATGCGTCTCGTGCTGGCGTTCGGCCTGGCGTTCGTGCTGCCTGTCGTGCTGGTGGCGCTCAACGCGGCGGGCATGCTGCGTGCGTCGAGCATGGCGAAGGGCTGGCGGTGGGCGGTGCTCATCGCGTTCGTGTTCGCGGCCGTGATGACGCCGACGCCGGACGCGCTGACGATGATCTTCGTGGCGCTGCCGATCTGCGGCCTGTACTTCGCGGCGCTCGGCATCAGCTACCTCCACGACCGGCGCGTCGACAAGCGCGACGCCGCGCGGCTCGCCCTGTGACCGGTCGGGTCCGTCCGCGCCCTGCCGGGCGCGGCGCGCGGGCATGAGCACGGTCGCGCTCGTCGTCAACCCGACGGCGGGCCGGGGGCGCGGCCGTGCCGCGGGCGAGAGCACGGCACGCGCCCTGCGCGACGCCGGGTACGACGTCGTCGACCTGAGCGCCCCGAGCCTGCCCCTCGCGCAGGAGTCCGCGGACGCCGCCGTGCGCGGCGGCACGGGTGGCGGTTCCGCGGTCGGCGCGCTCGTCGTCGTCGGCGGGGACGGCATGGTGCACCTCGGGGTGAACGCGACCGCCGGGACCGGCGTGCCCCTCGGCGTCGTCGCGGTTGGCACGGGCAACGACTTCGCGCACGCCGTCGGCCTGCCGACCGGGCGCGCCGAGCGGTGCGTGGACGCGCTCCTCGCGGCCCTCGGCGCGGCGGGCGCCGACCCGGCCGTGCGCGCCGTCGACGCGGGCCGGGTCACGGGCGAGCACCTCGGGGCGCCGCGCTGGTACGCGGGCGTGCTGTCCGCCGGGATCGACGCCGCCGTGAACGCGCACGCGAACGCCGCCACGTGGCCGCGCGGCCGGGCCCGGTACGCGCGCTCCGCCCTCGCCGAGCTCTCCCGCTACCGCCCGTACGGGTACCGGGTCACGGTGCGCGGCGTCCCCGTGGGCGACGACGTGCCGGACGTCCTCGCGGGCGCTCCCCTCCTGCGCGACGGCCACCGCGCCGGGGCGGGCGCCGACACGCACGACGGCGGCACGCTCGTGTGGGAGTCGCCGGGCGCGCTCGTGTCGGTCGCGAACGGCCCGCGCTTCGGCGGCGGGGTGCGCATCGCGCCGGACGCCGCGCTCGACGACGGGCTCCTGGACCTCGTCGTCGCGGGCGCGTTCGGGCGGTGGGGTGCCACGCGCGTCTTCCCCGGCATGTACGCGGGGCGTCACCTCGCGCACCCGGCGGTCGGGACGCTGCGCGCGACGTCGGTGACGATCTCCCCGACCGCCGCCGGAGCGCCCCCGCCGCACGCGTTCGCCGACGGGGAGCACCTCGGCCCGCTGCCCGTGCGCGTGGACGTCGCCCCCGGCGCGGTGCGCGTGCTGCACGCGACCGGCACCGCCCCGCCCCGTCCCTGACCTGCCGGCGACGGACGGTCGCCGCGACCTGCGAGGGCGCCGCCGGACCGTAGGCTGGCCCCATGACGGCCGCCGACTCGCCCGCCGCCCGCTACGCCGCGTCCCGGGCCCGCCAGGCGGCGTCCCGCACGCGGCTCGCGGAGTTCCGCGCCATCCTCGACTTCCCGCTCGACGACTTCCAGGAGCGCGCGTGCGAGGCGCTCGAGGAGGGCCGGGGCGTGCTCGTCGCCGCCCCCACCGGCGCCGGCAAGACCGTCGTGGGGGAGTTCGCCGTGCACCTCGCCCTCGCCGGCGGTCGCAAGGCGTTCTACACGACGCCCATCAAGGCGCTGTCCAACCAGAAGTACGGCGACCTCGTGCGCCGTTACGGCGCGGACTCCGTGGGGCTGCTCACGGGCGACACCACCATCAACGGCAACGCGCCCGTCGTCGTCATGACGACCGAGGTGCTGCGCAACATGCTGTACGCGGGGTCGAGCACGCTCGACGGCCTCGCGTTCGTCGTCATGGACGAGGTGCACTACCTCGCCGACCGGTTCCGCGGGCCCGTGTGGGAAGAGGTCATCATCCACCTGCCCGACGACGTGCAGCTCGTGTCCCTGTCCGCGACCGTGTCCAACGCGGAGGAGTTCGGCGACTGGCTCGAGATGGTGCGCGGCGACACGACCGTCGTCGTCAGCGAGCGCCGACCCGTCCCGTTGTGGCAGCACGTGCTCGTCGCGTCGGCGAACCCGGCGGCGGGCGTCGCGCACGCGGGGGGCGGGCGCGCGCTCGGCGCGGACCTGCTCGACCTGTACGCGGGGCACGTGGACCCGACCGACCCGGGCGTGAACCCGCCGATCAACCCGGACCTGCTGGCCGCGTTCCGCGCGGCCCCGCGCACGAGCGCGTCGGGCCCGGGCGGGCGGCGCGGCCCCGGGGACCGCGGGTACCGGGGGCGCGGTGGGCGACGCCCCGGCCCGGACCGTGCCGTCGGGACGCGGCGCACCCCGGCGCGGTTCGCGGTCGTGGACGCCCTCGACGCGGACGGGCTGCTGCCCGCGATCTACTTCATCTTCTCCCGCGCGGGGTGCGAGGGCGCCGTGCAGCAGTGCCTCGCGGCGGGTCTGCGCCTGACGTCGCCCGCGGAGGAGGCCGAGATCCGGCGCGTCGCGGAGGAGCGGACGCAGACCATCCCGGCGGAGGACCTCGAGGTGCTCGGCTACTGGACGTGGACGGAGTCGCTCGCGCGCGGGATCGCGGCCCACCACGCGGGGATGCTGCCGGTGTTCAAGGAGACCGTGGAGGAGCTGTTCAGCCGTGGGCTGGTGAAGGTCGTGTTCGCGACCGAGACGCTCGCGCTCGGCATCAACATGCCTGCGCGCTCGGTCGCGCTGGAGAAGCTCGTCAAGTGGGACGGGACGGCGCACGTGGACGTCACTCCCGGCGAGTACACACAGCTCACCGGGCGCGCGGGGCGGCGCGGCATCGACGTCGAGGGGCACGCCGTCGTCGTCGACCACGCGGGCCTGGACCCCGTGCACCTCGCGGGCCTGGCGTCCAAGCGCCTGTACCCGCTGCGGTCGAGCTTCCGGCCCACGTACAACATGGCGGTCAACCTCGTCGCGCAGGTGGGGCGGGACCGGGCGCGGGAGGTGCTGGAGACGTCGTTCGCGCAGTTCCAGGCCGACCGCGGCGTCGTCGGGCTCGCGAAGCAGGCGCAGGCGCACGCGGAGGCCCTCGACGGGTACGCGCGCGCGATGACGTGCGACCGGGGCGACTTCGCCCAGTACGCGGCGCTGCGGCGACGCATCACCGCGCGCGAGGGCGACCTGTCGCGTGCCGCGAGCCGGGCGCGGCGCGCCGAGGTCGTGGCCGCGTTCGAGCGGCTGCGTCCGGGAGACGTCGTGGAGGTGCCGTCGGGGCGGCGCGCGGGCTTCGTCGTCGTGCTCGACCCGGGGGAGGGAGCCGGGTTCGACGGGCCGCGCCCCACGGTGCTCACGCAGGACCGGCAGGTCAAGAAACTCACCGTCGCCGACGCCCCGGGCGGCATCCGCACCGTGGCGAAGGTCCGCATCCCCAAGGCGTTCAACCCGCGCGTCCCGGCGCAGCGGCGCGACCTCGCGTCCACGCTGCGCAACGCCCTCGGGGCGCTCGACGAGCCCGGTACCCGGCCCGGCCGCACGACCCGCGCCCGCTCGGGCGCGGCGGACGACGCCGAGCTGTCGCGCCTGCGCGCCCAGCTGCGTGCGCACCCCTGCCACGACTGCCCCGACCGGGAGGACCACGCCCGCTGGGCGGAGCGGTGGGCGCGGCTGAAGAAGGAGCACGACCAGCTCGTGCGCCGCGTCGAGGGTCGCACGGGCTCGATCGCGCGCGTGTTCGACCGCATCTGCGACGTCCTCCTCACGCTCGGGTACCTCGCCCCCGGCGACGTCGAGGACGACCCGGCCGCGCCGCTCGAGGACGCGCTCGACGCCGAGGAGCCCACGGACGACGCCCGGGCGTCGCGCGGCGGGCTGCGCGTCACCCGCGACGGGCGGTGGCTGCGGCGCCTGTACGCGGAGAACGACCTGCTGCTCGCCGAGTGCCTGCGCCGCGGCGTGTGGGAGGACCTCGACGCGCCCGCCCTCGCCGCCGTCGTGTCCACGTGCGTGTACGCGGGGCGGCGCGACGACCACCACGGCGAGCCCGACGTGCCCGGCGGCCCGCACGGGAAGCTGGCCCGCGCGCTCGAGGCGACGACGCGCGTGTGGTCCGAGGTGGACGATCTCGAGGAGGAGCACGACATCGACGCGACGGGGCCGCTCGACGAGGGTCTCGTGACCGCCGTGCACCGGTGGGCCGTGGGCCGCAGCCTCGACGCGGTGCTGCGCGGCTCGGAGATCGCCGCGGGCGACTTCGTGCGCTGGTGCAAGCAGGTCATCGACGTGCTCGACCAGGTCGCGGGCGCCGCCCCCACGCCCGAGGTGCGGCGCACCGCCCGCCAGGCGATCGACCGGCTGCGCCGCGGCGTCGTCGCGTACTCCAGCGTGTGAGCCGCCGCGCGTGACGTGCGCGACACCCGCCGCGACCTGCGCGGACGCCGGACCGGGAGGGTGAGTTTCGTACGGTTGTGGCGGTATCGTGAAGGATTGTGGCCTCAACCCTGTACCGCGGTGGCGTGATCCATTCCTCGGCCGACCCCTTCGCCGAGGCCCTCCTCGTCGACGACGGCGTGATCGCCTGGATCGGCGCCGACGACACTGCCGACGGGCTCGCAGCCCGCGCCGACCGCGTGATCGACCTCGACGGCGCGCTCGTCGCGCCCGGCTTCGTCGATGCCCACGTCCACCTGTTCGAGGTCGGGCTCGCCCTCGCGGGCGTCGACCTGTCCGCGAGCGCCGGCGTCACGTCGCTCGCGGCCGCGCTGGAGGCGGTCGCGAAGGCGGCGGCCGCGTCCGGGGACGACGACGTGGTGCTCGCGTTCGGGTGGGACGAGCGCGCGTGGCCGGAGGGGCGCCCGCCGACGCGCGAGGAGCTGGACGCGGCCGCGGGCGGGCGTGCGGTGTACGCGGCGCGCGTGGACGTGCACTCGGCGGTGGTGTCGAGCGAGCTCGCGCGTCGGTGCGGCCTGGAGGGGCGCGCGGGCTGGGACGCGTCGGGCTGGGTGTCCGGGGAGGCGCACCACGTGGCGCGGGACGTGGCGCGCGACGTGTCGCCGGCGCGGCGCACGGAGCTGTACCGGTCGGCGCTGCGCGCGGCGGCGGAGCAGGGCGTGGTGTCGGTGCACGAGATGAGCGCCCCGTACATCGACACGCGTGCGGGGCTGCGCGAGCTGCTGGAGCTCACGGCGGACGCGGCCTCGGGGCTGGCGCACGTCGTGGGGTACCGGGGCGAGCTGTGCACGACGGTCGACGACGCGCGCGCGCTGCTCGCGGACGTGCCGGGCCTGACGGGGATCGCGGGCGACCTCAACGTGGACGGGTCGATCGGGTCGCGGACGGCGGCGATGCGCCTGCCGTACCAGGACGGGCCGGACCGGTCCGCCCGGGGGTCGCTCTACCTGAGCGCGGAGCAGATCGCGAACCACCTGTCCGCGGTCGGGGCGGCGGGCACGCAGGGCGGGTTCCACGTCATCGGGGACCGGGCCATGGACGAGCTGGTGCTGGGCCTGAAGGTCGCGGCGGAGGTGCACGGGCAGGGCGCGGTGCGTGCGGCGCACCACCGGGTGGAGCACGCGCTGTTCGTGGACGCGACGGCGCTGGCGACGCTGCTGCTGTTCGGGGTGAGCCTGAGCATCCAGCCGGCGTTCGACGCGGCGTGGGGCGGCCCGGACGGCATGTACGCGGCGCGCGTGGGCGCGATGCGCGCGCAGGGGCTGAGCCCGTTCGCGGACCTCGCGGGCGCGGGCGTGCCGCTCGCGTTCGGGTCGGACGCTCCGGTGACGCGGATCGACCCGTGGGCGGGGGTGCTGGCGGCGATGTCGCACGTGGACCCGGACCAGCAGATCTCGGCGCGGGCGGCGTTCCGGGCGCACACGCGCGGCGGGTGGCGCATCGCGGGGCTGGACCACACGGGTGCGGGGCAGCTGCGGGTGGGGGCGCCGGCGCACCTGGCGGTGTGGCAGGGCGAGCACCTGGTGGTGCAGGGCGCGCTCGGGCGTCAGACGTCGTCGTGGAGCACGGACGCGCGTGCGGGACAGCCGCTGCTGCCCGAGCTCGGGCCGGACGTGCCGCGGCCTCGGTGCCTGCAGACGGTGCGGGCGGGCGTGCCGCTGTACGACACGTTCGTCTGAGCGCCACCGCTTGACAGGGGCGTGAGCCGGAGTAGTTTCGTGGGGGTGTTCCGGCCCCCGCGGCCGCAGGGGGATCAGCCACCGACGACGACCCCTCGGCGTGCCGCGCCGGGTACCTGGCCGGGCTCGCGCGCTCAGTAGAAAACGTGCTGCGTCGGTGGCGGCGTCGTACGGGCCGAAGGGCGCGCGAGCCCGCACGCACCGCCCGACCCGGGTCGTGTGCAGGTGCGTGGCGTAAGGTGCACCCGTGCACGCCCCCGAGCCCACGGCCGCCCCGGCCGGGAGGTCCCGCCCCTCGGCGCCGGGCGCTCCCGACCCGGCCCCCGCCGCGTCCGACCGTCACGACCCCGGCGCCGCGGGCTCCCGCACCCCCGCCTCGCCCCCGTCGCTCCCGCTCGCGCTGCTGCTCGCGGCCGCGGGCGGCCTCGTCACCGACGCGGCGTTCCCCGACCGCGGCTGGTGGCCGCTCGCGTTCGTGGGCGTGGCCGCGCTGTTCGTGGCCCTCCGTGCCGGGGGCGCGCGGCGCGGGTTCCTCGTCGGGCTCGTGTGGGGCCTCGCGTTCTTCCTGCCGCACCTGTGGTGGGCCCGGTACGCGACGGAGACCGTGCCGTGGGTCGCGCTGTCCGTGATGGAGGCGTGCTTCGTCGGCGTGGTGGGCGCGGCGTGGGCCCTGGTGCGGCGCCGGTCCTGGCTGGCGGACCGCCCGGGCCGGCAGGCCGTGGCGTTCGCGGTCCTGTTCGTCGCGGCCGAGCAGGCGCGCAGCGAGGTCCCGTTCGGCGGGTTCCCGTGGGGGCGGCTCGCGTTCTCCCAGGCCGGCTCCCCGCTCGGGCGTGCCGCATGGCTGGGCGGGGAGGTCCTCGTGTCCCTCCTCGTCGCGCTGGGCGGCTCCCTCCTCGCGGTCGCGGTGCTCGCGCTCGCGGCGCGTCGCGACGTCGTGCGGCGGGCCGTCGTGCCCGTCGCGGTCGCGGGCGCGCTCGTCGCGGCGCCCCTCCTCGTGCCGCTCGACACGCGCGCGCAGGCGGGCACGCTCGCGGTGGGGGCCGTGCAGGGCAACGTGGGCGAACCGGGCCTGGGGTCGTTCGCGAACCGGGCCGAGGTGCTCGACAACCACCTGCAGGGCACGCTCGCGCTCCTGGACCAGGTCGAGCCGGGCGACCTCGACGTCGTGCTGTGGCCCGAGAACGGGTCCGACCTCGACCCGCAGACCGCTCCCGACGTGAGCCGCGCGATCGACGACGCCGCACGGGAGGTCGGGGCGCCGATCCTCGTCGGCGCGCAGGAGTACCCCGAGACCGGCGGCCGCTACAACGTCGCGCTGCTGTGGGAGCCGGGCGCGGGCGTCGTGGACCGGTACGCCAAGCAGCACCCCGCCCCGTTCGGGGAGTACATCCCGCTGCGGTCGCTGCTGCGCGTGTTCTCCGACCAGGTGGACCGCGTGACGATCGACATGATCCCGGGCGTCGGGACGGGCGTCGTCGACCTCGCGTCGGACCGGCTCGGGCGCACCGTGCCGCTCGGCGTCGTCATCTGCTTCGAGGTCGCGTACGCCGGGCTCGTCGACGACGCCGTCGCCGCGGGCGCCGAGGTGCTCGTCGTGCCCACGAACAACGCGTCCTTCGGGTACACCGCCGAGTCGACGCAGCAGCTCGCGATGTCGCGCCTGCGCGCGATCTCCACGGGGCGCGCGACCGTGCAGGTCTCGACCGTCGGCGTGAGCGGCGTCATCGCGCCCGACGGCACGCTGCTGCAGAGCACGGGGCTGTTCACCGCCGACCAGGTGGTCGCCGACCTGCCGCTGCGCACGAGCCTCACCCCGGCCGTGCGGGCCGGGGCGTGGCCGGGACGCGTCGTCGAGCTCCTCGCGCTCGGGGCGCTGGCCGCCGCCGGGGTGGCCGCGGTCCGCGAGCGCCGCGCGTCGCGCACGGACGGCGGCGACGCGCCCCGGGGCGGGGCCGCGTGAGCGCGCACCCCGAGGGGATGCCCGGCCGGGTGCTCGTCGTCGTGCCCACGTACGACGAGGCGCTGACGCTGCCGGGCACGCTCGCGCGGCTGCGCGCCGCGGTGCCGGACGCGGACGTGCTCGTGGTCGACGACGCGAGCCCCGACGGGACGGGCGACCTCGCCGACGCCGCGGCCGCCGCGGACCCGGGGGTGCACGTGCTGCACCGTGCGGGCAAGGAGGGGCTCGGCGCGGCGTACGTCGCGGGGTTCGGGTGGGGGCTGGCCGCCGGGTATGACGTGCTCGTGGAGATGGACGCCGACGGGTCGCACCGGCCGGAGCAGCTGCCGTCGCTGCTCGCCGCGCTGGGCCCGGCGGGCGAGGCCGTGGGGGAGCGCGGGGGAGCGGACCTCGTCATCGGGTCGCGCTGGGTGCCGGGGGGCCGGGTGGAGAACTGGCCGCGGCACCGTGAGCTGCTCTCGCGGGCGGGCAACGCGTACGTGCGGCTCGCGCTGGGGCTGCGCCTGGGCGACGCGACGGCGGGGTTCCGCGCCTACCGGGCGGCGGCGCTGCGGGCGGTGGACCTCGCGAGCGTCGAGTCGCACGGGTACTGCTTCCAGGTCGACATGGCGTGGCGCGTCGCGCGCGGGGGCGGGCGCGTCGTGGAGGTGCCGATCACGTTCGTCGAGCGGACGGCGGGGCGGTCGAAGATGAGCCGCGCGATCGTCACCGAGGCGCTGTGGAAGGTCACGGCGTGGGGGGTGCGCCGGCGCGCGGACGCGGTCGTCGCGGCGCTGCGGCCCCGCGCCCGGCGGGGCGTGCGCTGACGCGGGCGACCGGCGGGCACCGCCTCTGCGGGCCGCGTGGTCGCGAGCGGAGCGGTCCGGACGTGCGAGAGGCCCGGAACCCCTTCGGGGGTCCGGGCCTCTGGCGCGTCTCGCGGCGGGCGGCTCAGGCGCTGCGGCGCAGCTTGCCGGCGCGCAGCAGGCCGAGGCGCTCGTCGAGCAGCTCCTCGAGCTCGGAGATGGTGCGGCGCTCGAGCAGCATGTCCCAGTGGGTGCGGGCGGGCTTGCCGGCCTTGGGCTCGGGGCGCTCGGCGTCGCGCAGCAGCGCCTCGGCGCCGCAGCGGCACTCCCACACCGGGGGGACCTCGGCGTCGGTGGAGAACGGCAGGATGATGGTGTGCCCGTTGGGGCAGTCGTAGTGCGCCTGGAAGCGGGGGGCGAAGTCGACGCCCTCGTCCGACTCCATGCTCTTGGCACCGATGCTCATCCCGCGCAGCGAACGGTCGGCCATGGTGTCCTCCTGAGGGGGTCTTCGGGGGTGGGTGGGCGCGCCCGGTGGGGTGCCGGCGGCGGCCCGGTCTACGGAAGGCAACGCCTTACCGTCGGTCGGTGTTCCGACGTGCCGTGAAGGTCCGGTGAACGTCGCAGGGATGGTCGTCGCCCCCGCGGCGCCGGGCCGGGCCGCCTCGGCGCGTCGCCGTCCCAGGCTCCCGGGTTTCGATGCCCGACGCAACTCGTCGGGCCCCTCGCGGGGGCAGACGTGCGCACGCTCACACCCGGGCGGGAACAAACGGCCGGGGAGCCGGGTTGAGCGGCATGTACATGCAAACGCATCGACCCAGGACCCACGGGAGCGCACCATGCAGTTCGGCATCTTCACCGTCGGCGACGTGACGACGGACCCCACGACGGGCCGGACCCCGGACGACACCGAGCGGGTCCGGGCCATGCTCACCATCGCCCGGCACGCCGACGAGGCGGGCCTCGACGTCTTCGCGACGGGCGAGCACCACAACCCGCCGTTCGTGCCGTCGTCCCCGACGACGATGCTCGGCTACCTCACGGGCGTGACGAAGAACATCGTGCTGTCGACGTCGACGACGCTCATCACGACGAACGACCCGGTGCGCCTCGCCGAGGAGTACGCGATGCTCCAGGTCATCTCCGACGGGCGCATGGACCTCATGATGGGCCGCGGCAACACCGGCCCGGTGTACCCGTGGTTCGGGCAGGACATCCGCAACGGCATCCCGCTCGCGATCGAGAACTACGCGCTCCTGCGCCGCCTGTGGACCGAGGACGTCGTGGACTGGGAAGGCAAGTTCCGCACCCCGCTGCAGGGGTTCACGTCCACCCCGCGCCCGCTGGACGGGGTGCCGCCGTTCGTGTGGCACGGGTCGATCCGCAGCCCCGAGATCGCGGAGCAGGCCGCCTACTACGGCGACGGGTTCTTCCACAACAACATCTTCTGGCCGATGAGCCACACGCGGCAGATGGTGCAGTTCTACCGGCAGCGCTGGGAGCACCACGGGCACGGGCCCGCGGACACCGCGATCGTCGGTCTCGGCGGTCAGGTCTTCATGCGCAAGGACTCCCAGAAGGCGTGGGACGAGTTCCGCCCCTACTTCGACAACGCGCCCGTCTACGGGCACGGCCCGTCGATGGAGGACTTCACGCGCGAGACCCCGCTCACCGTGGGCTCGCCGCAGCAGGTGATCGACCGGTACGCCACGATGCGCGAGCACGTGGGCGACTACCAGCGCCAGCTGTTCCTCATCGACCACGCCGGCCTGCCGCTGAAGACGGTGCTCGAGCAGATCGACCTCCTCGCGGGCGAGGTCGTGCCCGTGCTCCGCCAGGAGATGGAGGCCGTGCGCCCCGCGCGCGTCCCGGCGAACCCGCCGAGCCACGCCGAGCGCGTCGCCGCCGCCCGGGCCGCCGGGACCGACGGCGCCGCGCACGTCGGCGGCAGCGAGGACCGCTGGACCGGGCGCACCGCCGAGGACGACCCGCAGCCCGCGCCGGCGGGCGCCGCGTTCGGGCTGTAGTCCGCGACGCGCCCACCGCACCGCACACCAGGAGCACCAGGAGCACCGCATGACCACCAGCACCCCCGCCCCGGACCGCCGCCTCGTCGTGGTGTCCGCCGGGCTGTCCAAGCCGTCCTCCACGCGCCTGCTCGCCGACCGGCTCGGCGACGCCGCGGTGCGCGAGCTGCAGGGCCTCGGCCTGACCGCCGAGGTCGAGACCGTCGAGCTGCGCGACCACGCGCACGCCGTCGTCGACGCCATGCTCACCGGGTTCCCCTCGGGCGAGCTCGCCGGCGTCCTCGAGCGGCTCACCGCCGCGGACGGGATCGTCGTGGCCACCCCGCTGTTCACCACCACGTACTCGGGGCTGCTCAAGTCGTTCGTCGACGTCCTCGACAAGGACTCGCTCACCGGCACGCCGGTGCTGCTCGGCGCGACCGGCGGCACCGCCCGCCACTCGCTCGCGCTCGAGTACTCCCTGCGCCCGCTGTTCACCTACCTGCGGGCCGACGTCACCACGACGTCCGTGTTCGCGGCCACGGACGACTGGGCCGCCGCGGAGGGCGAGGACGGCGGCGGGCTGCCTGTGCGCATCACCCGGGCGGGCCGCGAGCTCGCGGAGAAGGTCGCGCTGCGCCGCAACGAGGGCCCCGCGGACCCGTTCGCCGGGACCCCGGACTTCACGGCCCTGCTCGGCGGGCTCTGACCCGCCGCCCCCGCACGCCCCGGCCGCCGGTGCTCCGGCCGGGGCGTCGCCGTGCCCTGACCTGCGCCGACGCCCACGGCGAGGCTTGCCCCGGGCGGCGACGCGCGGCAGGATCGGGGGACCGACGACGACGGGGGAGCACGATGGGCACGAGCGCGACCGAGCACCAGGCGGCGACCTCCTCGACGGGGGCCGTCGCGACCGGGGCGGTCGCCCCCGAGACCCTCGCGGTGCCCGTCGTCGAGGCCCTCGCCGAGCGTCGACCCGCGGCGCCGCCCGAGCGGCGTCCCGTCGGCGTCGTCACGGTGCCCGGCCGCGCCCCGGACACGTCCCGCTTCGCCGCCGCGCCGCGCTACCCCGCCATGTTCCACGTCGCGGGCGGGCGCCTCGTGTGGGACGGCGCGCGGCTGCGCCTCGCGCGCGGGGACGGGACCGTCCTCGAGCCCGCCGGCGTGCCCGTCGTGACCGTCAGCGGGGACGGGCCGACCGTCGTCGTGACGTGGCGCGACGAGCGGCACCCGACCGCCCGCACGACCCGCGCCGTCCTCCTCGACGGGTCGTCGGCGCGCTTCGCCCGGTTCGCCCGGTCGCTCGCCGCCACCCGCCCCGGGAGCGTCGTCCTCGACGACCGCACCGTCCCGTCGCCGCGCGTGCCGCGCCTGCGACCCGGCCGGGCGGGCACCGCACGCCGGCCCGGCGTCTTCGCGCGCACCCTGTGGCGCGTCGTCGGGCGCGCCACGCCCGCCACGCCAGCCGCGAGCGCCACGACGGGCGACGGGGGAGCCGAGCTCGTCGCGCGCCTCGAGCGGCTCGCCGCCCTGCACCGCGCGGGCGACCTCGCCGACGCCGAGTACGCGCGCGCCAAGCAGGCACTGCTCGGCTGAGCACCCGCACCCCGGGTCACGGGGTGGTGCGGTCCTCGTCCGCGACGGGGTCACGCACGTCACGCAGCACCGGCAGGGACGCGTCGCCCGACGCGGGGACGAGGCGCGGCGCCCACCACGCGAGCAGCGCCCCGCCGGTCAGCACGAGCGCGGCCGCGGCCGCCGTCGCGACGAGCCGCTCCTCACCGACGACGAGCCCCGTCCCACCCGGGTCGAGCACGAGCATGAGGGTCACGGTGGTCGCCGTCGCGTTCGCCCACACCGGCCGGCGCACCGCGACCGTGACCGTCGCCGCCACGACCGCCAGGCCCAGCCGCACCGGCGCCGTCGTGACCACGGCCGCGAGCGCCCCGCCCACGGCCACGCCCGCGACCGTCCCGAGGACGCGCGAGCGCGCGGCGCGCGACCACCGGATCCCCGCGGTGGGCAGCACGAGCAGGAACACGGTCGTCGGCAGCCAGTACGCGAGCCGCGCCCCCCACTGCTGCGCCAGCACCGCCGCAACCGCGACGACCGCACCGAGCAGCAGGGAGACCGCGGCCGCGACCCGGCCCGGGACCCGGACGCCCTCGACCACGGCGGGCAGCCCCAGCAGGCGCGCGACGACCACCGCGTACGCCGCGGCGCCCGCGACCCACGCGAACCGCAGCATCACGGGCGCGCCGGTCGGCAGCGGGGGAGCGGACGCCGCGGCCGCCCCCACGAGTGCCAGGACCGGCGACCAGCCCCACCGTGCCGACCACCCCGTCGCGAGCCCGAGGACCCCGAGCACCACGACCCACCACACCGAACCGGCGGACGACGCCGCCGCGACCGACACGACGACGAGGACCGGGACCACCGCGAGCGCCCGACGCCACCCCGCGCGCAGCGCGAGCAGCACCCCGTAGACCGCGCCCACCGCCGTCACCGACGCCGTCGCCGCGTCCCCGAGCACCAGCCCCGCGGCCACGGGCACGGCGACCACCACGAGGAGCAGCACCACCGCCTGCCCCAGCGCGCGCACCGCCCCGCCGCCGGCTGTCACATCTCGAGCGTACGCACTCGACGTGCCGACGGCCGGGCACGCCCCCGGACGCGCACCGCGCCGTGATATCCATCGTCGATGGACCACCGCCACCGCCGGGCCCGGACCATCCCCTGCGCCGCCGCCGCGCTCGTCGCGCTCGCCGCCTGCGCCGGGCCCGTGACGCCACCTGACCTCGTGACGCGTCTCGCCGACGAGCCCACGTCCGCCGACTCCCTGCCCGGGACGCTGGTCCCCGTCGAGATGGACCCCGGCTCGGCGCGACGCCTGGGCGAGCTCGACGGCGTCGTCTTCTACGCCGGCTCCGGCACCCGTGACGGAGAGGATCTCGTCTGTCTCGTCGTCGCCCTCCCGGGGGACACCCCGACGGGCGACTCCGGCGCGTCGACGTGCGGCCCGGTCACCGACCTCGACGACGCCGACCTCCCCCTCGCGGTGCAGATGTCGGGTGTGCGGGTGACGGCCACGCTCGTCCCCGACGGGCTCCCCACGGACGGCGGCCTCACCCGGGTGACGCCCAACCTCGCCGCCGCGGTCGACCGCACCCCCTGATCGTCGCCCCGCCCGGGCTCACGCCCCGGACGCGCGCTCGATCGTGTCGAGGTCGCGCACCGCGAACCGGTGGTGCTCCCACTCCTCCTCGAGGATCACGTGCAGGCACGACAGCATCGTCTCCGGGTACTGCGGCGACCACGGGTTGGACCGCACCGCGGCGAGCTCCGCCTCCGTCACCCGCGCGAGGACGTCCCGCACCATCGCGACCCGGCCCGCCCGCGCGTCGAGCACGTCGTCGAACGCGGGCGTGCCCGTGACGAACAGCGACAGGTCCAGGCCGTCGTCCGCCGCCTGGGGGCCCGCCTGCCCGAGCGGGTGGAACGGGTGCTCCAGCCCCAGGACCGCGCGCCCCAGCCACGCGTCCGTCGCGAGCACCAGGTGCCGCAGCGTCTGCGCGAACGACCACTCGCCGTCGACCGACACGTCGACCGTGCCGGGCGGCATCGCCACCGCGCGCTCCACGGTCGCCGCCCACGTCGACTCCAGCGCCGCCCACGCCGCGCGCAGCCCCTCGGGGTCCGCCGCCCGGCGCAGCTCGCGCCCCGGGAACCGGCGGTCCAGCTCCGCCTCCACGAAACCCACCACGTCGACCCCGTTGACCCGCAACGGCACGTCGCCGTCCGGCAGCCAGGGCGCGTCGACGTCCATGCCCTCCACCTGGACGCCGCGCATCACCACGCCCGCAAGATCCGCGTCCACGAACCGCGCACCCCGCAGGTCCGCACCCTCGAACGTCGCACCCCGCAGGTCGTCGGAGCGGGAGAACCGTGCCACGCGCACCTCCTCGCCTCGCGTCCGCCCCGCGCACCCCCAGCGGAGTGGGGGAGCGGCACCGGTGCGGCGACCGCCCGCACCGGCCCGGACCGGGACCGCTCCGTGCGGAGCCCCGGACCGGGTGACGGGACGCCTCGCACCGTACGCCCGCCCGAGCCCGCGCACCAGCACCCTGCCGGACGACCGCACGACGCACACGACCGGCCACACTTGGGGGAGCGACGCACCCGACACCGGGACCGTGGCACGACCGGAACGACTCGCCCGCGCACCGGCGCGTGCGGGACCATCGGGGCATGCCGATCCTGCCCGCCGACCGCGACCCCCGCCTCGTCACCGTCCGCCGCGGCGGCACCCTCACCGACGAGCACCACCACGACCTCGCCCGTTGGGCCGTCGCCTGCGCCGAGCACGTCCTGCCCCTGTTCGAGCAGGCCCGGCCCGACGACACCCGGCCCCGCGACGCGCTCGACGTCGCCCGCGCCTGGATCCGCGGCGACGTCCCCATGAAGACCGCCCACCGCACCGCGTTCACCGCGAACGCCGCAGGCCGCGACCAGCCCCCGCCCGTGAAGTACGCGGCGCTCGCGGCCGGCCAGGCGGTCGCCGTCGCGCACGTCGCCGCGCACGACCTCGGCGCCGCCGCCTACGCGATCCGCGCCGCCACGGCCGACGCCGCCGCACGCGGCGAGGACCCGGAGGCGGCGCGCCTCGCCGAGCGCGACTGGCAGCGCGCCCGCGTCCCGGCCGCCCTGCGCGAGCTCGTGCTCGACGACCAGAGGCGACGCAGCGCCCTCTGCTGGCACGTGTTCGACGACTGACGCCCCGTGGTGCGTTTGGTCAGCGCAGCAGGTCCTCGTACGCGACGAGCGGCACCCGGCCCTCCGCCGCGGCCGCCACGTCCGCGTCGCCCGCCACGAGCACGTCCGCCTGCAGCATCGCGACCGCCACGTACTCCGCGACCGCGGTGTCCGGCGCGTCGAGCTCGCGCGCGACCCGCCACGCCACCGCCCGGGACGCGCGGTCACCGAGCAGGCGCATCTTCAGCGTCGCGACACCGTCCAGGTGGGCGCGCGCCGTCGCCTCGTCCAGCACACCCCGGCGCACGTCGCCGTAGAGGATCGACAGCGCGTGGCTGCGCAGCACCGACGGCCCCACGAGCGGGCGCCGCCCACCCAGACCCGGGTCCTCCCGCACGACACGCAGCGCCGTCACCGCGTCGATCGCCCAGCGCGTCCCAGGGCCCAGCACCGGAGAGCTCATGGGACCTAGTAGACACCCCGCGACCGCAGCCGACGACCCCGCCACCCCGCTACGCCGTGCCCGCCCCGCCCGCAGCGGCCAGCAGCGCCCGGCCCGCGTCCGTGAGCTCGTGCGTGACCGTGCGCCCCGCACGCGTGCTGTCCACCAGGCCCGCGTCACGCAGCACCGCGAGGTGCTCGCTCGCCGTCGACGCCGCCACCCCCAGCAGGCCCGCGACCGCCGTCGTCTGCAGGGGAGTGGCGAGCGACGCGAGGATCCGCGCCCGGCTCGCCCCCACCAACCGGTCCAACGACCGCGGCGCCGGCGGCGGCGACCACAGGTAACGCCCCGACGCCGGGTAGAACACCGCGGGCGACCAGTGGTCCGACGTCGCGCACTGCACCCGGTTCGTGATGAACAACGACGGCACCAGGACCAGCCCGCCGCGCCCCGCGACCTCGACGTCCACCGCCGAGCGCACCGCGACCGTTCCCTCCGCGAACGTCAACGACCCGTGCAACCGCGGCAGCACCGCCCCCAGCCCCTCACGACCCACCTGCAGCGCCCGGTCCACCAGCTCCGCACGCAACGCACGACGCATCGACACCCACTCCGGCTCCACCGCCGCCTCCCACAACCGGCGCACCGCGTCCGCAGCCGCCGACCGCGCACCCTCCGGGTCACCCAGCAGCCGAGCCCGCACCGCCGGCGAGCACCGCCGCGTCGCGTCCACCAGCTCCGCACGCACCTGCTCCACCGGCGCCGCCAGCACCGCCGCCAACCCGTCCTCGAACGACGGCTCGTCCGACGCCGGCGGCGGGTCCAGGAAGTCCGGCCGGTACGCGCCGTCCGCCATGAACACCGTCAACGCCGACAGGTCCAGACCCGCCCACCGCTCCCGACGCCGCCGCAACCACGGACCGAACCCCGCGTGCCGCCCCGGCTGCGTCAGCACCCGCGCCAGGCTCACCACCTCGTGCACCGGCGACATCGCCCACCGCACACCCGACGCACCAGGCCCCAGCCGATACCGGATCACCCGCACATTGTGCGGCCACGACCGAAACGAGCACCAGCACCCGCGCCGCACGCGAAGACTCCCACCATGACCCACACCGACACCCGCACCATCGCCCTCGGAGCCAACGGCTCCACCGTCGAGATCCTCGCCCGACCCACCCAGACCGGCGGCGCCGCCAGCCTCTACCGGTGGCGCCTCGCACCCACCAGTCGCGGCCCCGCACCCCACCGGCACACCACCTTCGACGAGACGTTCGTCGTCGAGACGGGGGAGATCGACTACTACGACGGCACCACCTGGCGCACCCTGCGACCCGGCGACACCGCCCACGCACCCCGCGGGGGAGTGCACGCCCTGCGCAAGACCCGCCCCGAGCCCGCCACGGTCCTCATGCTCCTCACACCCGGAGTCCCGCGCGAGGACTACTTCGCCGCGCTCGCCACCACCGACGAGCACGACCTCCCGCAGCTCCACGCACACCACGACAACCACCCGGCCGACGAGCACCCAGCCGACGAGCACCACCGATGACCGGCACCACGACGCTCGTCCACGTCGCGACGGCGCTCGCGGGCCTGGTCGCCCTCGGCGTCGTCGCGCTGGGCGTGCACGGGTGGCGCGCGCCCCGCACGGCGGCCGGCTTCGGCATCCCCGGCACGACGACCGACGACCCCGCCGTGCGTGCCTGGCTGCGCGTCAAGGCCGTCCGGGACGTCGGCAGCGGCCTGCTCCTGCTCGTCGTCCTCGCCGCCGGGTCACCCGGCCTGCTCGGCGCGTGCCTCCTCGTCGCCGCGGCGATACCTGCCGGTGACGCGGTCGTCGTCGTGCGCTCCGGTGGACCCCGGCGCACGGCCTGGGGCGTGCACGGCAGCACCGCGGCGGTCATGGCCGCCGCGGCCGTGCCGCTGCACGCCGCCTGACGCGCCGGGGAGGCGACAGGCGACGCCGCCGGTCGAGCAGGCGGACCCGGTGCGTGAGCACGGACGGACGAACCACGACCATCTGCTCGACACGAGAGAGGCCCGAGAGGGGCTCGTGGAGCGCTGCACCTGTTCTGACGAACCCTTCCGCGTTGCGCCGATAATGTACATTATGTCATTTCGGCGCATCGAGAGCCCTCGGAGCGCATCAGGCAGGTGGCTCGCGCGCTCCCCTTCAGGCATGAGCACGACGACCTCCGCACCTCGGCTTCCCGGCCTCGCATCCCCGCGGGATCGCCGCTGGGCGACGCCCGGACGGGGCGCACCGTTCGCCACGTCGACCCTGACGGCGCCGTTCGCCAGGCTCGCTCCGGACGGCCGGCGGCGCCCGCGAGGCGTCGTCGTCACGGTGCTCGCGACGCTCGGATGGCTCCCGGTGCTCGCGCTGACCGTCGTGGCGTTCCTCGTCGTCGGGGTCGTCGCGGGCGTCGCGGCGGCGTCCGTGTGGGCCTGGCGCTCGGTGTCCCCCGGGCAGGCGCGACCTGCCGCGCCCGAGGGTGACGCACCGCGCCCGGCGTCCGCGCCGAACGGCTCGCAGGACCGCCCGCGGCGGCGCCTGGTGCGCGACCGCACCCTCGGCTACGATGCCTAGCATCGGACATACGGTTCAAACCATTGTGTTTAGGTCAACAGCGTGGTGACACGTAGGTCGTGACCGGTCGTGCTGCGAGACGGCGCAGCCCCCACGACGTGTCGACGTCTGACCGCCCACCGGCGCGGGCTCACCCACCAGGCTGGGCTCGCCCGTCACGTCGGGCTCGCACCGCGCCACCAGGTCCCTCCCCGCGCACGTGCCGCAGGTGCGCCGTCCGCCCACCGGTCCCCCTCGGCACCGACCCCCTCGGCTCCGACCCGCTCCCCCGGATGCCGCGTCGACGCAGGTCACGGCGCCGTGGGACGGTCCGGGCGTGTCGGTGCCCCGGCCTAGGCTGACGCCACGACCCGACACGCCGACGACCGACACGACGAGGAGGCCCCATGGTCGCCCCGCCCCGCCTCGAGCGGATCACCGTCGCCGAGGCCGCCGACCGCTACCTCGCGTCCGTCGCGGCGCAGACGCTGCGCGGCGTGCTGTCCCCGACGACGCGCCGCAGCTACGAGCGCGACGTCGCCGAGTTCGCCCGCCTCGCCGGGCCCGCGCGGGTGCTGGACGACGTCAGCGGCGAGGACGTCGACGACGTGCTCCTGCGCTACCAGATCACGCCCGACGGCCGGTACGCGGACGCGTCCCGCAAGCCCGGGACCACGGGTCGCTCCGCCGCGACGGTGAACCGCTTCCGCCAGTCCGTGACCCGCTTCTTCGCGCACGCCGCGCGCGAGGGCTGGGTGCAGGCCGACCCGATGCAGTGGGCCGCTCCCCCGGCGCGTCTGCGTGACGGGCTGCGCGTGGCCCGCACCGCGCTGTCCGCGGGGTCGGCGGCGTCGCTGCTGGAGGTGTCCGCCGCCCGCTCGCCCGGCACCGCGGCGGCGTCGCGGCGCGACCAGGACCTCCAGCTGCGCGACCGCCTCGTCGTCGCGCTCCTCCTCGTCCTCGGGCCGCGCGTGTCCGAGCTCGAGCGCGCGAACCTCGACGACTTCTCCCGCGGGCCGGACCAGACGCGGTGGCGCATCCAGGGCAAGGGCGGTCACGTGCGCACCGTCACGCTCTCGCCCCCGCTCGCCGACGCGCTCGAGGAGTACCTCGCGCGGCTGCGGCCCGCGCTCCTCGCGCGGCGCCCCGACGACCCGGACGCCCAGCGCGCGCTCCTGCTGTCGTGGCGCGGGCGGCGCATCGACGCGCAGGCCGTGCGGGGACTCCTGCGTCGGTGCGTCGAGCGCATGCCCGCGCAGTACCGCCGCGAGGCCACGCCGCACGCCCTGCGTCACACGACCGCGACGCTGCTCGCCGCCGAGGGCTGGGACGTCAAGGTCGTGGCCGAGCTCCTCGGGCACGCGTCCATCGCGACGACGGGCGTGTACCTCGACCGCATCGAGGGCGAGCTCGCGGCCGCGATCCGCGCCCACCCGCTGACGGCCGCGCTCGAGCCCACGCAAGCCTGACGTCCTGCACCCGCGGAGACGCAGCGTCGTCTCGGTGCGGCGCGGTCGAGGTGGAGCGGCTCGACCGACGGTTCACCGGGAGCGCAGGTCCGGTGCCGGTTCACGACGCGGGTGGTACCGACCGCGCGAAAGCGTGCAGGGCGACGTCCTCCCAGGGCACCGGTTGCGCGACCGGTGGAGCCGCGTCCCCCTCGAGCGCCAGCACCGAGGCCAGCGCCGCGTTGCACAGGTCGAGCCACCTCTGAGGCGTCACCAGGTCGTCGCCCGGGAAGGCGCCTGGCGTTCCTCGGTCGGACCACACCCCGGCCACGGCGTTGACCGAGAGGGAGCGTGACAGCGCACCGGACAACCACCGGCCGTAGGCGAACATGTCGTTCGACGACGACGCGGTGAGCAGCTGCACGTCGGGCCACTCGGCGAGCTTGAGGTACCGCGCGTGGAGCATGGACGGGTCGTACAGGTGGGCGTCCCTCGTCGCGATGAGCACCCCGTCGTCGAACACCCCCACCGCAGGTCTCTCCCGCGGCGGGAAACAGGTCTCGAGCAGGGGGCGCAGCCCCACCAGGCGGTAGGGGGTTCGCGGGAAGAGGCGCCGCATCACGGACTCGGCGTCCGCCTCGCCGGCAGGCCTCGTGAGGTCGAGCGCGCCGTCCCGCGAGTACGCCAGCAGAGAGAAGCTCAGACCCATCCGGAGAGCGTAGGGGACCGCACGTCGGCGTCGGGCGCACCCGGCCCGGACGCCGCGGCCCGTCGTCGTGCACGAGCGACCTCCGCGTGCGAGCACCACCGGTCGGCGAGAGCCTGGCGAGGAGCCGGCGCCGACCGGGTTGCCGGACCGACGGGAGGGAGGCCGACGTGCCGAAGCGCAAGCCGGGCCCGAGCGTGAAGGACCCCGAGCTGTACGAGAAGCTGCGCGACGAGGGCGACTCGAAGGAGAAGGCGGCCCGCATCGCGAACGCCGCAGCGGGGTCGTCCCGCTCGAGCGTCGGGCGCAAGGGCGGGAAGTCGGGCGACTACGACGACTGGACCGTCGACGAGCTGCGCAAGCGGGCCGCCGAGATCGGCATCGACGGCCGGTCCTCGATGCGCAAGGCGGAGCTCGTGCGCGCCCTGCGCTCGCACTGACGGTCGGGGCGCCGCACCGCGGCCGCGCGCGAGCCGCGGTGCGGCGGATCTCACCCGCGCCCCCGCTCGCGCCCGGGTCGCGCCGTGGAGGCCGCCCGCTACGGTGAGTGCGTGCACCTGTCCGCCGACGCCGTCCTGCGCACCACCCGCCGCCTGCTCTCCCGCGCGCTCGTGCTCGCCGTCGCGGCGCCGGTCACCGTCGCGGGCGTGCTCGTCGCCACCGACGCGGTGCGCAAGCGCCGCAACACGGTCGAGGCGACGTTCCCCCGCTCCTCCCCCGCCGACGTCGAGGTCGCGGGCACCACGACGACCGTCTTCACGTACGGCGAGGACGTGTACCGCGAGATGCTCGCCGCGATCCGCGGCGCCCGCCGCCGCATCCTCTTCGAGACGTACATCTGGAAGGCCGACGCGCTCGGCGAGGAGTTCAAGCGCGCGCTGGTCGAGGCGAGCGAGCGCGGCGTCGAGGTGTTCGTCGTCTACGACGGGTTCGCCAACCTCGTCGTGCCGCAGTCGTTCTTCGACCTGCCCGCCCCGATCCACGTCATCCGCTACCCCGTGTTCCGGCCCGGCGTGCTGCTGCTCAACGTGCGCAAGTCGGGCCGCGACCACCGCAAGATCCTCGTCGTCGACGACGAGATCGCGTTCGTCGGCGGGTACAACATCGGCGCCCTGTACGCGACGCAGTGGCGCGACACCCACGTCCGGCTCGTCGGCCCCAGCGCGTGGGAGCTGCGCAACGCGTTCGTCGACTTCTGGAACGCGAACCGCGCGTCCGACCAGCCGCTGCTCGCCGACCCGGGTTCGGTGCACTGGGAGCCGCGGCTGCGCGCGGCCCGCAACGCGCCGGCGCACCTCGTGTTCCCCATCCGTGGGATCTACCTCGACGCGATCGACCGCGCGAGCTCCCACGTCTACATCACGCAGGCGTACTTCATCCCCGACCGCGAGATCCTCGCCGCGCTCCTCGCGGCCGCGGCCCGCGGCGTCGACGTGCGGGTCCTCGTGCCGGAACGCTCCAACCACGTGCTCGCCGACTGGCTCTCCCGCGGCCTCTACACGGCGCTGCTCAAGGGCGGGGTGCGCATCCACCTGTACGAGGACGCGATGGTGCACGCCAAGACCGCGACCATCGACGGCGCGTGGACGACGATCGGGACGGCCAACATCGACCGGCTGTCCCTCACCGGCAACTACGAGGTCAACCTCGAGATCACCGACCCCGGCGTCGCCGAGCAGATGGAGAAGGTGTTCGAGGTCGACCTGTCGAACTCGCGCGAGCTCACCCTCGCCGAGTGGGAGTCGCGGTCGCTCGCCGCAAAGCTCAGCGAGATCGTCCTCACGCCGCTGCGCCCGCTCCTGTAGCACCCGGGCGCGGGCCGCAGCCCGTCGACGGCGTCACCGGGCGGGGTCGGACCGCGCCACGTCCGCGACGGCCTCCTCGGGGCGCGGCGGCACCGTCTCGTCCGCCTCGAGCAGGGCGACCTCCCCGAACTCGGGGTGCTCCCGCCGCAGGGCCCCCGCCGCGGCGTCCGCGGCGCCGTCCAGGCTCCCCGCCGCGACGTCGAGCGACTCCCCGACCGCGAGCGGGCGGTACGCGTACGTCCCGCCCGTGCGCTGCTCCCCCAGCAGCCGGTCCACCAGGGCGTGCCCCGCGTCCGACAGCACCGCGTCGTGGACCGGCACCACGACCCACGGATCCAGGGACCGCACGAAGTCGATCGTCTCGCCGAGCCGGAGCCACGGCGCGGACACCGGCGCGAGGAGCACGTCGAGCCGCTCACCCCTGAGCAGACCGGGCGCGGGCTCGTCGAACGAGTCGCCCGGGTGCCACAGCGCGCCGCCGTCCCCGCGCACGAGGTACGCGAGGTTCGTCAGCCGCGGCACGTCGTCGTGGATCACGGCGTGCAGCCCGCCGCCCACCACGACCTCCAGCCCGCCGAGGTCGAGCCGGTCGCCCGGTGCGACGACGTGCACGCGCGACGTCGTGTCCGTCGGCAGCGCGCCGCGCAGCACGTCCGCGACCGCCTCGGACCCCCACACCGCGAGCGACGGCCGGGACGCCAGCGCCGCGCCGAGGGCCGCCACGTCGAGGTGGTCCGGGTGCTGGTGCGTCAGGAGCACCGTGTCCGCGTCGCGCAGCGCACCCGCGGCGTCGCTGAACGCGCCCGGGTCGACCGCGACCACCTGCCCGCCGTGGCGCACCGTGACGCACGCGTGGCCGTGGAACGTGACGCGCATGGAACCTCCTCGACTCGCCCTCTCACCCGGCCGGCCCGTCGCGAGCCGGCCGCCGTCCTGCTGCGGTCAGCCCACCACGAGGACCAGGTCGCCACCCTCGAGCTGCTGCACCGCACCCACCGCGACACGCTGGACCGTGCCCGCGACCGGCGTCGTGATCGCCGCCTCCATCTTCATCGCCTCGACCGTCGCGACCGTCTGGCCCGCCTCGACGACGTCGCCCACCGCGACCACCGGCGTCACCGCGCCCGCAAACGGCGCCGCGACCTGCCCCGGCTGCGTCGGGTCCGCCTTCTCCGCGGTGCGCACGTCCACGTCGACCGACCGGTCGCGCACCTGGATCGGGCGCAGCTGACCGTTCAGGGTGAACATCACCGTACGCATGCCGCGCTCGTCCGGCGTCCCGATCGCCTCCAGGCCCACGAGCAGACGCACGCCCTTGCCCAGCGAGACCGCGACCTCCTGACCCGGCTCCAACCCGTACAGGTACGTCGGGGTGTCCAGCACCGACACGTCCCCGTACGTCTGGCGCACCTGCTCGAACTCCTTCGTCGGCCCCGCGAACAGCAGGTGGTTGAGCCGACGACGGCGCACCTCCCCCGGCTGCGCGAGCTCCGCCTCGTCCTCCGGCGCCAACGGCGTCACGCCGCCGCGCGCAGCACGCCCCGCCAGCGCACGCGACCGGAACGGCTCCGGCCACCCGCCGGGCGGGTCACCGAGCTCGCCGCCGAGGAACCCGACGACCGAGTCCGGGATGTCGAACGCCTGCGGGTCCGCCGCGAACTCCGCCGGGTCCGCACCCACCGCCACCAGGTGCAGCGCGAGGTCGCCCACGACCTTCGACGACGGCGTCACCTTGACCAGACGCCCGAGGATGCGGTCCGCCGCCGCGTACATCGCCTCGACCTGCTCGAACTTGTCCCCCAGACCCAGCGCGATCGCCTGCTGCCGCAGGTTCGACAGCTGCCCGCCCGGGATCTCGTGCTCGTACACGCGCCCCGTCGGCCCCGGCAGACCCGACTCGAACGGCGCGTACACGCGGCGCACCGCCTCCCAGTACGGCTCGAGGTCCGCGACCGCCGCGAGCGACAGTCCCGTGTCACGCTCCGTGTGCTCCAGCCCCGCGACCAGCGCCGACAGCGACGGCTGGCTCGTCGTCCCGGCCATCGCGGCGCTCGCGGCGTCCACGGCGTCGACGCCCGCCGCGGCGGCGGCGAGGAGCGTCGCCATCTGCCCGCCGGACGTGTCGTGCGTGTGCAGGTGCACGGGCAGGTCGAACCGCTCGCGCAGCGCGCTCACGAGGCGCGTCGCGGCGGCGGGGCGCAGCAGCCCCGCCATGTCCTTGATCGCGAGCACGTGCGCGCCCGCCTCGACGATGCGGTCGGCGAGGCGCAGGTAGTAGTCGAGCGTGTACAGGTCCTCGGCCGGGTCGAGGAGGTTGCCCGTGTAGCACAGGGCGACCTCCGCGACCGTGGTGCCGGTCGCGCGCACGGCCTCGATCGCGGGGCGCATCTGGTCGACGTCGTTGAGCGCGTCGAAGATGCGGAACACGTCGATCCCGGTCGCCGCGGCCTCCTCGACGAACGCCTCCGTGACGCGGCGCGGGTACGGCGTGTAGCCGACGGTGTTGCGCCCGCGCAGCAGCATCTGGATCGCGAGGTTCGGCATCGCCTCGCGCAGCGCGGCGAGCCGCTCCCACGGGTCCTCGCCGAGGAAGCGCAGCGCGACGTCGTACGTGGCGCCGCCCCAGGCCTCGACGGACCACAGCTGCGGGGTGGCTCGCGCGACGTACGGCGCGACGGCCGCGAGGTCGTGGGTGCGCACGCGCGTCGCGAGCAGCGACTGGTGGGCGTCGCGGAACGTGGTGTCGGTAACGCGCAGCCGCTGCTCGGCGCGCAGGGCGCGGGCGAAGCCCTCGGGGCCGAGCTCGAGGAGCTGCTGGCGCGACCCGGGCGGGGGCGCGACGGCGAGGTCGAGCGCGGGCAGCTTCGTCGCGGGGTCGATCGTGCGCCGCGGCTCGCCGTGCGGGCGGTTGACCGTCGTGTCGCCGACGTGGGCGAGCAGGCGCGTGCCCCGGTCGGCGCTCTCGCGCGCGGCGAGCAGCTCGGGGCGCTCGTCGATGAACGACGTCGCGACGTTCCCGGCGACGAACTCGGGGTCGGCGAGGACGGCCTGCAGGAACGGGATGTTCGTCCGGATACCGCGGATGCGGAACTCGGCGAGCGCGCGCCGGGCGCGGCGCACCGCCGTCGGGAAGTCGCGCCCGCGGCACGTGAGCTTGACGAGCATCGAGTCGAAGTGGCCGGAGACGACGGACCCGGCGGTCGCGGTCGCGCCGTCGAGCCGGACGCCCGCGCCGCCCGGGGAGCGGTAGGCGATGATGCGGCCCGTGTCGGGGCGGAACCCGTTCGCCGGGTCCTCGGTCGTGATGCGGGTCTGCAGGGCGGCGCCGTTGACGCGCACGTCCTCCTGGCGGATGCCGAGGTCCTCGAGCGTCTCGCCGGACGCGATGCGCATCTGCGCGGAGACGAGGTCGACGTCGGTGACCTCCTCGGTCACGGTGTGCTCGACCTGGATGCGCGGGTTCATCTCGATGAACACGTGCTGCCCGGCGCGCTCCCCGACCGTGTCGACGAGGAACTCGACCGTGCCCGCGTTCTGGTACCCGATGTGGCGCGCGAACCGCACGGCGTCGGCGCACAGCGCGTCGCGGATCGCGGGGTCGAGGTTCGGCGCGGGCGCGATCTCGACGACCTTCTGGTGGCGGCGCTGCAGCGAGCAGTCGCGCTCGTACAGGTGCACGACGTTCCCGGCGCCGTCGGCGAGGATCTGCACCTCGATGTGGCGCGGGCGCAGCACGGCCTGCTCGAGGAACACGGTCGGGTCGCCGAACGCGCCGTCGGCCTCGCGCATCGCCGCGGCCAGCGCCTCGGGGAGCTCCTCGCGCGTGTCGACGCGCCGCATGCCGCGCCCGCCGCCGCCGGCGACGGCCTTGACGAACACGGGGAAGCCGACGGCGTCGGCGGCCGCGACGAGCTCGTCGACGTCGGACGACGGCTCGCTCGACGCGAGGACGGGGAGCCCTGCCTCGCGGGCGGCCTTGAGCGCGCGGACCTTGTTGCCGGCGAGCTCGAGCACCTCGGGCGGGGGGCCGACGAAGGTCAGGCCGGCGTCGGCGCACGCCCGCGCGAGGTCCGGGTTCTCGGACAGGAAGCCGTAGCCGGGGTAGACGGCGTCCGCGCCGGCCTCGCGCGCGACGCGCACGATCTCGTCGATGTCGAGGTAGGCGCGCACGGGGTGGCCGGGCTCCCCGATGAGGTAGGCCTCGTCGGCCTTGAGGCGGTGCTCGGAGTTCCGGTCCTCCTGCGGGAAGACTGCGACCGTGCGGGCCCCCAGCTCGTAGGCGGCGCGGAACGCCCTGACGGCGATCTCCGCGCGGTTGGCGACCAGGACCTTCGAGAACACCGGGACTCCATCCCTCGACCGGCGGCGCCGACGCACCGGGGAGGGCGCGACGCACCACGTACCGGGCGATCCTCCCACGGCCTCGCAGGGCAGGCCGCCGCACCGGCTGTGACGTGGTCCACAGCCGTCGGGCGGGTCCGGGGCGCCCGACCGCAGCGGGCGCTCGTGGGCGGCGTCAGCCGGCGGAGCGCGCGCGACGGCGCTGGGCGAGCTCGTCCTGCGGGCTCGCCGTGGCGTCGTCGTCCTCGAGCGACTCGGTCGGCAGCTCCGCGAGCGTGCCCTCGACCTCGCGCCAGACCCGGCCGACCGCGATGCCGAACACGCCCTGCCCGCCCTGCACGAGGTCGACGACCTCGTCGGGCGACGTGCACTCGTACACGCTCGCGCCGTCGCTCATGAGCGTGATCTGCGCGAGGTCGTCGACCCCGCGCTCGCGCAGGTGCTCGACGGCCTGGCGGATCTGCTGCAGGGAGACCCCGGTGTCCAGGAGCCGCTTGACGACCTTGAGCACGAGGATGTCGCGAAAGCTGTAGAGCCGGTGGGAGCCGGAACCGGACGCCGGGCGCACGGTGGGCTCGACGAGCCCGGTGCGGGCCCAGTAGTCGAGCTGGCGGTACGTGATGCCGGCGGCGCGGCACGCGGTGGGTCCGCGGTAGCCCGTCGTGGTGTCCTGCTCGGTGATGTCCTCCCCGAAGAGGAGACCCTGCGCACCCTGCGGAACTGCCGCGCCGGCACCGACGCTCGCCTCACCGCTGCTGTTCACTGTCGCCTCCTGGGGTGATGTCCACGACCACGCTATGGGCGCCGCCGGGGGCCGTCAACGACCGACCGCCCGAGCGTGGGGGTGTGTCGCGCCGCGCGTGCGCCGACCCGACCGCCCAACCCTCGACCTGAGGTCGAAGGTCCGCTTCGTCCGTTGTGCCCGGAGGTCTCGACCTGTCCTGGAGGTCGAGCGTGCCGGGCTCCCCTACTCGTCCACCGAGAAGTCCTCGGGCTGGACGTGGTCGAGGAAGTCACGGAACTTCTCGACCTCCTCCTGCTGGGCGACGTCCACGACCTCGACGCCCGCGGTCGCGACGACCTCCGCCGAGCACAGCACGGGGCTGCCGGTGCGGACCGCGACCGCGATCGCGTCCGACGCGCGCGAGTCGAGCCGCACGCCGTTGCTCAGGACGAGCTCGGCGAAGAAGATCCCGCCGTCGAGCGCGACGATCTCCGCCCGCTCGAGCCGGACCCCGACCGCGTCGAGGAGGTCGCGCAGCAGGTCGTGCGTCATGGGTCGCGGCGTGGGCAGCCCGGCCTGGGCCATCGCGATCGCGCTGGCCTCGCGCGGCCCGATGACGATCGGGACGACGAGCTCGGACGCGTCGTCGAGCAGCAGCACCACGATCTCCTGGTCGCGCTGCTGCTGACGGACCCCCAGCACCTCGACCGGGACCATCGGGACGTCGTCGCTCACCCCTCCACGGTACGACTCCGCCCGGCATCCGGCAGGGGGTGCGGCCGACTCGTCGTGACGCGGGCGCGTCCCGGCGATCAGCGGGTGAGGTCGTCGATGCCCTGCCGCACGAACACGGTGTGCAGCTGGGCGCAGAGCTCCCCGACCTCCGACGCGACGGTCCCCGCGTGGGCGCGGGCGGACGCGCTCTGCTGGCCGCGCCACGGCGAGACGACCTGGTGCACGAGGCTCACGTGGCGGTCGGCGGCGGTGCGCAGGGAGCGCAGGTGGCGCGGCTCGATGCCGTACTCGGCGAGGCCCGCGGCGAGCACGACGACGTCGAGCGACCGCGCGTCGAGCTGACCGCCCGGCGCCTGCCGCAGCACGCCCGCCTCGATGAGGCCCTCGACGAGCTCGCGCTCGACGCCCGCCGCGGACACGAGCGCGTCGACCGTGTACCGCTGGCGCACGGCCGCGGAGCCGGGCTCGCCGTCGCTCGTCGCGAGGCGCGGGACGAGCTGCTCGACCTCGGTGCCCGCGTCGAGCGCGGCGAGGCGCTCCTTGATGACCTTCAGCGGGAGGTACCGGTCACGCTGCTCGACGAGCACGAAGCGCAGGCGCTCCACGTCCGCGGGGCTGTACTGCCGGTACCCCGACGCGGTGCGCACGGGCTCGATGAGCCCCTGCTCTTCGAGGAAGCGCAGCTTGGAGTGGCTGACGTTGGGGAACTCGGCGCGCAGCGCCCGCAGCACGTCGGAGATCCGCATGGTCGCGCGCCGCGAGATGCCCTGCGGCCACGGCTCGGGGCCGCCCGCGGGCTCGGGCACCGTGGCGTGCGCGGCTCCCGTCGAGGCGCTCACGACCGCGGTGCCGTGCCGCCCGCCGGGGCCCCCGCGTGCGGGCTGGCGTGGAACGTGAGCCGGTACTTGCCGATCTGCACCTCGTCGCCCGTCGAGAGCGCGACGGCGTCGATGCGGCTGCGGTTCACGTACGTGCCGTTCAGCGACCCGACGTCGCGCACGACGAACCGCTCGCCCTCGCGCACGAACTCGGCGTGCTTGCGCGAGACGGTGACGTCGTCGAGGAAGATGTCCGCGTGCTCGGACCGGCCGGCGACGGTGCGCTCGGCGTCGAGGAGGAAGCGCGACCCCTGCCCGGGGCCGCGCTGCATGATGAGCAGGGCGGAGTGGCGCGGCAGGGCCGCGACCGCGGCGTGCTCCTCGGGGCTCAGGCCACCGGGCTGCACGCCCTCCTCGATCGGGGCCTCGATCCGGCCGAAGCTGACCGTCGTGTCGCTACCCGCCCGGTTCGGCACCTCAGGACCGCCTGGGACACTCATCTCGCCTCCTCGGGGCTCACGCACGTCGTGCTCGACCTCGGAAATCCCGCACCGGAGGGCACCGGCCCTCGTGCGGGGAATCGTGCTCGAAAACTACTACACCCGCAGGTCACACGGTGCACGCGACCCGCAGTCGTCCCAACCTACCCCGGCCCACGGGCTGCGTGAAGCCGCGGTCACTCGTCGGCCGGGACGGGGGTCGCGTACTCGGGCGCACGGGGCTCGACGGTCGCGCCGACCTCGACCCGGTCCTCCTGCGTGACCGTGGTGCGCGCGCCGTCGGCACGCAGCGACGCCATGGCGCCACCCGGGATCTCGAGCGCGGTCTCGAGCGTCGACGGGTCGCCGATCACCGACCACCGGTACGGGGACTCGATCGTCTGCCCGTCGACGACGACGCCGTCCGCCGAGTCCTCGAAGTAGCTGCTCGCGACGAGCCGGACCCCGTTGACCTCCATGGCCTCCGCGCCGGCGTTGCGCAGCTCCTCGAGCACGTTGAAGAGCGCGAACGCGTCGAGCGCCTCGGGACCCTCGACGACGTCGATCGTCACCCCCGGCCCCTCGGCGGGCAGGCGCCCCGACAGGATCCCGAGCGTCTGCGCCTGCTCCTCCGCGAGCTCGAGCGCCGCGCGCTCGCGGCCGGAGCCGGACTGCAGCTCGTCGCGCGTCGCCTCGAGCGACGACACCTGGTCCTCGAGCTCGCCCGAGCGCTGCGTCACGTCGTCGAGCAGTCGCACGAGGTCGCTCTGGCGCAGCGAGGACAGCTGGTCCTCCTGCGTCTGGCTCACCTGGACGACGAGCGCGAACCCGAGCAGCGCGCACAGCACGCCGACGACGATCTGCGACCGGGACGCGCGGGGCCGCAGCGCGCTGCCGAGGCCGCGCAGGCCGCGGGGCTCGGGCCTGCTGGGCGTGCCGTGCCGCCCGACCGCGCCGATCGCGCCCGTCGTGGTCGGCGGCTCCGGTTGGCCCGGTGTCGTCGCGGCTCCGGGCGCCGCGGTCGCGTCGCCGGGCTCGTCCGCGTCCGCGGCCTGCCGAGCGTCGGAAGGGTCCGTGGCGGCGTCGTCGTGCGTCGCGTGGTCGTCGACCGCGGTGCCGGGGTCGTCGTCCTCGGTGGCGGTGTCCACGTTTGCGGTGTGCACGTCCGCGGTGTCCACGTCTGCAGCGTCCGCGTCTGCAGCGTCCGGTGCGGACGCGACCGCCCCGCCGTCCTCGCCCGTGTCCTCGTCGTCCGGGTCCGTCGGCGCCGGCTCCTGCGCCGGTGCGGGAGCGTCCGGCTCGGTGGCGGCCGTCCCCACGGCGTCAGCAGCCTCGTCGGCCGGCTCGGTCGCGGCGTCGGCAGCTTCGCGCGCGTCGTCGGGCGCGGAGCCGTCGGCCGGGACGTCCTCGTCAGGGGCCGGGGCGTCGTCCGAGGACGTCTCGGCGACGGGCGTGTCGGTGGTGCGGCCGTCGTCGGTCCGTCCCGCGTCGGCCGTGGCGTCGGTGGGGGCGGGCGGGCCGGTCTCGGCCACGTCGGGGTCGACGGCGGCCGGGGTCTGGTCCTGGGGCGTGTCGGCGCCGGTCCGGTCGCGGGGGTCGGGGCTCACGCTCACGCCTTGAAGATGTGGCGCCGGATCGCGGCGGCGTTGGAGAAGATGCGGATGCCGAGCACGACGACGACCGCCGTGGACAGCTGGCTCCCGACGCCGAGCTGGTCGCCGAGGAACACGATGAGCGCGGCCACGACGACGTTCGACAGGAACGACACGAGGAAGACCTTGTCGTCGAACAGGCCGTCGAGCCGGGCGCGCAGACCGCCGAACAGGGCGTCGAGCGCGGCGACGACGGCGATCGGCAGGTAGGGCTGCAGCGACACGGGCACGGTGGGTTGCAGGACGAGCCCCGCGACGATGCCCACCACCAGTCCGACTGCTGCGATCATTCGACGATCTCCTGCCCTGTCTCGTGCGCGTCCGGGCCCGCCCCGGACCCGTCGGTCGTGGTGCCGTCGGTGGTCCCGGCGGGTGCGTCGGAGTCTACGGTCGCGTCCGGCGGCTGCGCGAAGAACAGCGTCGGGGCGGAGCGGCCCGGCAGGTCGATGCGGCTCTGCGTGGTCACGCTCGACCGGATGCCGTACTGGGTGCCGAGCAGCTGCAGGAAGTCGGACGTGCCGGAGCGCAGGAGCGAGGTGCGCAGCGCGTCGGGGTCGCCGACGGCCTCGACCCGGTAGGGGCCGACGAGCGGCTGGAGGTCGACGAGCACGGCGTCGCCGGCGCTGCGGATCGCGGACAGCCCGGTGAGGCGCTGGTCGTTGATGGCGACGGCCTCGGCGCCCCCGGCCCAGAGCGCGTTGACGACGCGCTGCAGGTCGGAGTCGTGCACGAGCGAGCTGGCGTCGACGTCGTCGGACGACAGGCCGCCGCTCGTGTCGTCGAGCGTGACGACGACGCCCTCCCCCTCGACGGCCTGCGTGCCGGTGAGCGCGCCCTCCGCCTGCAGGCCCTGCAGCACGTCGGCGCTCGCGCCGGTGAGCGCCTCGCCCTGCAGCTGCTCGATCTCCGCGGAGAGCGCCGCGCCCCGCGCGGACAGCTCCTCGGCGACGCCCTGCCGGGTGAGGATCTCCTGCTCGAGCGTCTCGCGGGCGGCGATCACCCCGGGCTGCGGGGCGCGCAGCTGCACGGCGGCGGCCGTCGTCACGAGCCCGAGCACGACCGCGAGGGCGACGAGACCGACCGCGCCGGCCCGGCCGCGCGGCGGCGCTCCCCCGGCGGCGCGGCGCGCGGCCGCGTCGGCGTACCCGGGGTCGAGCGGGCGGAACATGACCTCGTTGAGCAGCGTCATGGACGCGTCGACCGGTGCCCGGCGCACGCCCGGTCGCTGCTCGGGTCGCTGCGGGGTCACGGCGCCTCCTCCGTCGCGGGGCCCGCGTCCTCGCCCCGGCGGGACGCGGCGCGGTCGCTGATCACGAGGGCCCGGGTCTGCAGCACGTACTGCGCGCCCGCGAGCCAGTACAGGCCGACGCCCCACCACGTGAACGCCCACGCGGTGACGGCGGCGACGTCGCCGACCCAGCCCGGCATCTCCGCGAGCAGCAGCAGCGGGAACGCGTACAGCAGCGCGAACGTCCCCGCCTTGCCGGCGAAGCTCACCGGGAGCGGGCCGTACCCGTGGTGGGCGAGGAGCGGCATGAGGCCGGCGAGCAGCACGTCGCGCGCGACGATGACGACGACGAGCCACACGGGCACGACGTCGCGCCACGCGAGGCCGAGGAGGGTGACGAGGATGAAGAGGCGGTCCGCGGCGGGGTCGAGCGCCTGACCGAGGCGGCTCACCTGGTCCAGGCGCCGCGCGAGCACGCCGTCGAGCCAGTCCGACGCCCCGGACACGGCGAGCACGACCAGCGCCCACACGTCGTGGCCGTTCACGATGAGCACCGCGAACACCGGCACGAGGAGCAGCCGCACGAGGCTGATGACGTTCGGGACGGTCAGGACGCGGGAGCTGACCTGCTGCCCTGCTGCCACACCCACCGCCCCGAGCTCACGTCGCGCCGCCGCGGCGACCTGCCGCGCGCGACCATCCTACGTACGGGCCCACCGGCCCCCGCCCCTCATTTCCCGGCGCGGCGCCCGGGACGGGGGAAATCACCCGCTTCGCTCGACACCTCCCTGCCGGGGCGACGCCCGGGCGCGGGTCGCGGTGAGGGACGTCACCCGGGCCTCGCCCCCGAGCGCCGCGCGCGCTCCGGTAGGATGGGTGGCACCTCTGGAGTTCGTCGCTCGTCCCGCGTGTGTCCGTGAGAGTGGCCGTCCCCGTCCGATCGTTCGATCGACGCGGTGCCCGGCCTGGTGTGTTCGGGAGTGCGACCTGCGAGAACCGACCCGGTGACCGCACGCCACTCCACACCCCGAAACGAACGGTCCTCACCCCTTCATGACTGCTGACGTCGTCGCGCCCACGCACGCCCTCGACCACTCCACCACCCCCGACACCCGCCCGGAGCCCGCCGCCCCGACCGGCCCCGTGTTCGCCGACCTCGGCCTGCCCGCGCCGCTCGAGCGCGCCGTCGCCGACCTCGGGTTCGTCACCCCGTCCGCGATCCAGGCCGAGGCCATCCCCGCGCTCCTCGCGGGCCGCGACATCACCGGCGTCGCCCAGACCGGCACCGGCAAGACCGCCGCGTTCGGCCTCCCGCTGCTCGCCGCGATCGACCCCGCGCAGCGCCGCGTCCAGGCCGTCGTCCTCACCCCGACCCGCGAGCTCGCGATGCAGGTCGCCGACGCCGTCGAGTCCTTCGCGACGCACCTGCCCAAGGTCGACGTCGTCGCCGTCTACGGCGGCTCCCCCTACCAGCCGCAGCAGCGGGCGCTCGCGGCCGGCGCGCAGGTCGTCGTCGGCACGCCCGGGCGCGTCATCGACCACATCGAGCGCGGCACCCTCGTGCTCGACGACGTGCGCTTCCTCGTGCTCGACGAGGCCGACGAGATGCTGCGCATGGGCTTCGCGGAGGACGTCGACACGATCTTCTCCCGCGCCCCGCGCGAGCGTCAGGTCGCCCTGTTCTCCGCGACGATGCCCGGCCCGATCCGCCGCGTCGCGAACGAGCACCTCACCGACCCGGTCGAGATCGCGGTCGCCCGCCAGTCCTCCACGGTGACGAGCGTGCGCCAGACGTACGCCGTCGTGCCGTTCCGCCACAAGACCGGCTCGCTCGTGCGCGTCCTCGCCACGTCCGACGCCGAGGCCGCGATCGTGTTCACCCGCACGCGCGGCGCCGCGGAGGAGGTCGGGTCCGCCCTCGTCGAGCGCGGCATCTCCGCCGCGACCATCTCGGGCGACGTCGCGCAGAAGGAGCGCGAGAAGATCGTCGAGCGCCTGCGCTCCGGCGCGCTCGACGTCCTCGTCGCGACCGACGTCGCCGCGCGCGGCCTCGACGTCGACCGCATCGGCCTCGTCGTGAACTTCGACCTGCCGGGCGAGCCCGAGGCGTACGTGCACCGCATCGGCCGCACCGGCCGCGCGGGACGCACCGGCGAGGCCCTGAGCTTCGTCACCCCGCACGAGCGCGGGCGCCTGCGCGCCATCGAGCGCACCACGCGCACCCCGCTCGAGGAGGTCGAGATCCCCTCCCCCGCGGACGTGTCCGCGCACAAGGTCCGCACCCTCCTCGGCCAGGTGCCCGCGCGCCGCGAGGCCGGCCGCCTGTCCATGTACGCCGACATGATCCGCACGTTCCTCGCCGAGCACGACGTCGACCCGGTCGACCTCGCCGCGGCCATGGCGGCGCTCGCGGTCGGGGACGACGGGCCGCGCGCCCGCGAGGAGCAGGAGCGGTTCGAGGCGGAGCGCGCCGCGGCGCGCGAGCAGGCGAAGGCGCGTCGCACGGAGCGCACGGGCGAGCGCCCGTCGCGCGGCGACCGTGCGTCGGGCCGGCGCGAGGGTGACGGGACGCGCGGCATCCGTCGCGACGCCGTCGGCACGCGCTACCGCCTGTCGGTCGGGCACAAGGACGGCGTGATGCCCGGCGGCATCGTCGGCGCCCTGACGAACGAGGCCGGCCTGGCCGGGTCGGACGTCGGCAAGATCGACATCTTCCCGTCGTTCTCCCTCGTGGACATCACCGCGCCGCTCGACGCCGACACGATGGACCGCATCTCGCGCGCCCGGGTCGCCGGGAAGGCGCTGCGCATCCGCGTCGACGAGGGCGCGCCCGCGTCCCGCGGCCCGCGTGCCGGGCACGGCCCGTCGGGTCGTCGTGACGAGCGGCGCGACCGCTTCGACCGCGCCGACGACCGCGGGGAGCGCAAGCCCCGCCACCGCGCGTCGTACTGACGGCCCCGGGCGACACCGTCGCCGCGAACGAGGACGGCCCCCGCACCCAGGTGGATGCGGGGGCCGTCCTCGTCGTGGTGGGATCGCCGTCCCCGGCGCCCGGTTCCGGAGCCCGCGCGGGCCGGGCGCGTCAGGGACGTTCGGGCGCCTCGCCGTGCGCCTGCACGAGCGCGGCGAGGCGCCGCGCCTCCGCCTCCCCGCGGGCACCGTCCGCCCGCTGGATGCCCATGACCGCCAGGGTCGACCCGTCCGCGAGGTCCAGGCGCACCCACGCGTCACCGGAGCCGAACCGCACCGACACGACCTGCGCCCACGCGAGCCGCCGCGTGTAGATGACGTTGCGCACCCGCAGCCCCTCGCGCGTCGGGACGGCGTGCACGCCGCCGAGCCGCCACAGCAGCCACGCCGCGAACAGCGCGAACGCCGCCAGGGACAACCGGTTCACCCACGACGTGCCGAGCGGGCCCGTCGCGGACACGCCCACCAGGACGCACCCGCCGACCACCACGACGCCCGTCGCCCACGCCGACACCAGCCCGAACCTCGGGCGGAACGTGCGGTACGGGTCGTCGTCGCGGTCACCCGGCAGGCCGGGGTCGGGGAACGGGTCGGTGCTCATGCCGCCACCGTCTCACACCCCCGCGCACCACGCGGCGGGCCGTCGCCCGTGGTCAGAGGCGCGACGCGTGGATCCGCGTCACGAGGATCGCGCGCGCCCCCACCTCGTACAGGGCGTCCATCACCTGGTTCGTGCGGTCCCGGCGCACCATCGCGCGCACCGCCGCCCAGTCCCGGTCGTGCAGCGGCGACACCGTCGGCGACTCCAGGCCCGGCGTGATCGCCACCGCCCGCTCCACCAGCGCCACCGGCACGTCGTAGTCCATGAGCACGTACTCGTGCGCCGTCAGCACCCCCTGCAGGCGACGGCTCAGCACCTCCACGCCCGCCGGCACGTCCTCCTCCGCGACCGCGCGCGGACGGATCAGCACCGCCTCCGACACGAGGATCGGGTCACCGAACACCTCCAGGCCCGCACCCCGCAACGTCGTGCCCGTCGACACCACGTCCGCGACGACGTCCGCCACCCCGAGCTGCACCGCCGACTCCACCGCACCGTCCAGGTGCACGACCGTCGCCTCCACGCCGTGCGCCCGCAGGTGCCCCTCCACGAGCACCTCGTACGACGTCGCGACCCGCAGCCCCTGCACCTGCTCCAACGACGTGATCGTCCCCGCCGGCGCCGCGTACCGGAACGTCGACCCCCCGAACCCGAGCTGCATGTGCTCCACCGCGTCCGCACCCGAGTCCAGCAGCAGGTCACGACCCGTGATGCCCACGTCCACCGTGCCCGACCCCACGTACACCGCGATGTCGCGCGGACGCAGGAAGAAGAACTCGACGTCGTTGTCCGGGTCGGCCAGCACCAGCTCGCGCGAGTCACGACGCTGGCGGTACCCCGCCTCGCGCAGCATCTCGACGGCGGGCTCGGACAGGGACCCCTTGTTGGGGACGGCGATACGCAGCATGACAGGACCTTCGCTTCAGGGGATCAGGGGAGACGGGGGCAGGGACGAGCAGGAACGAGCGGCGCTCGCGGCCGGGCGCACGTCGCGCGCCGGCGCGGGCCGCTCACAGATGCTCGTACACGTCCTGCAGGCTCAGACCCTTCGCCAGCATGAGGACCTGCAGGTGGTACAGGAGCTGCGAGATCTCCTCCGCCGTCTTCACGTCGCCCTCGTACTCGGCGGCCATCCACACCTCGGCGGCCTCCTCGACCACCTTCTTCCCGATCGCGTGCACGCCGGCGTCCAGCTCCGCGACCGTGCCGGAACCGGCAGGTCGCGTCGTGGCCTTCTCGGACAGCTCCGCGAACAGGGACTCGAACGTCTTCACACGTCCCAGGGTATCCGCCACCCGGACGAGGCCGGGGCGCGGTCCGCCCAGCGGGCACGCCCCGACCACCCCCGTCACAGGCCCCGCAACGCCACCACCGTCGCGACCGCGGCCTCCGCCGCCTCCGCGCCCTTGTCCTCGCGCGACCCCTCCAGGCCCGCACGGTCCAGCGCCTGCTGCTCGTCGTCGCACGTCAGCACCCCGAACCCCACCGGCACACCCGTGCGCACGCTCACCTCCGTCAGGCCCGACGTCGCCGCCTGGCACACGTACTCGAAGTGCGGCGTCCCCCCACGGATCACCACCCCCAGCGCCACCACCGCGTCCGCCCCGTGCTCCACCGCCCGCGCCGCCGCCACCGGCAGCTCGAACGACCCCGGCACCCGCACCTCCGTCACGTGCGACGCGTTCGCCGCCGCCAGGGCGCGCCGCGCCCCCGCCAGCAACCCGTCCATCACCTGCGTGTGCCAGCTCGCCGCGACCACGGTCACCCGCAGCCCCGTCCCGTTCACGCTGATCGTCGGCGCACCCGCCCCGCTCATCCCTCGTCCTCCTCCGACTCGTCCGCACGAACCCCGTCCGGGACCCGCACCGTGTCCAGCAGATGACCCATCGCCACCTTCTTCGTCACCAGGTACGCCCGGTTGAACTCCCCGTGACCCACCTCGATCCGCTCCGTCCCCGCCACGTCGATGCCCGAGGCCACGAGCCCCGTCACCTTCGCCGGGTTGTTCGTCAGCAACCGCACCCGCGACAGGCCCAGGTCCGCCAGGATCGCCGCCGCCGCCCCGTACTCCCGACGATCCACCGGCCACCCCAGCTCCAGGTTCGCCTGCACCGTGTCCAGACCCGCGTCCTGCAGCTCGTACGCGCCGATCTTCGCCAGCAGCCCGATCCCGCGCCCCTCATGCCCCCGCAGGTACACCACCGCGCCACCCTCCGCCGCGACCCGCTCCATCGCCGCCCGCAGCTGCGGACCGCAGTCGCACCGCAACGACCCGAACGCATCACCCGTCAGGCACTCCGAGTGCACCCGCACCACCGGCACGACCTCCCGCCCGACGGCGCTCGCGGACTCCGTGCCCGCCTCACCCAGATCCGCGGCACCGGGAGGGGGGACCGCCGGCACCAGGGCCACGTGCTCCGCCCCCGTACGCAGGTCCCGGTACCCGATCACCCGGAACCGGCCGTGCGCCGTCGGCAGGTCCGCCTCCGCCGTCCGGTGCACCCGCCGCGCCAGACCCTCCCGGTCCGCCGCCACCGGCACGTCCACCGGCACCGGGTCGTGCACCAGCCGCCACGCCACCAGGTCCGCGATCGTCAGCAGCACCAGACCGTCCCGCTCCGCCAACGCCGCCGCGTCCTGCAGACGCATCATCGTGCCGTCGTCGTGCACCAGCTCCGCGATCCCCCCGACCTCGCCCGCACCCGCCAGCCGCACCAGGTCCACCGCCGCCTCCGTGTGCCCCGCACGATGCAGCACACCCCCCGGCACCGCCCGCAACGGCAGCACGTGACCCGGCCGGATCAGGTCCACCGGACCCGACGCCGGGTCCGCCAGCACCCGCAACGTCCGCGCCCGGTCCTCCGCCGAGATCCCCGTCGTCACCCCCGTCGCCGCATCCACCGTCACCGTGTACGCCGTCCGCCGCGGGTCCTGGCTGTGCGGCACCATCAACGGCAGCTCCAACGCATCAGCCCGCGCCGCCGGCATCGGCGCGCACAGGTACCCCGACGAGTGCCGGATCGTCCACGCCACCCACTCCGCCGACACTCCCTGCGCCGCGAACACCACGTCCGCCTCGTTCTCCCGGTCCGGGGAGTCCGCCACCAGCACCGGACGACCCGCCCGGATCTCCGCCAGCGCCTCCTCCACCGTGCCCAGCCGCACACCCGGCACCGCGGCGCTCGCGGACGGCTCGCGCGTCACGACGCCCTCCCCGCCACCACGCCCGACACGAGCAGGCGCTCCACGTACTTCGCGAGCACGTCCACCTCCAGGTTCACCCGGTCCCCCGGGGTCAGCCCGCCGAGGATCGTCGCCTCCAGCGTCGTCGGGATGAGCGAGACGCCGAACGTCTCGTCGTCCACGTGCGTCACCGTGAGCGAGACGCCGCTCACCGCGATCGAGCCCTTCTCCGCGACGTACCGCGTCAGGCCCTCCGGCGCCGAGAACACCAGGTCGTCCCAGCGCTCCCCCGGCGACCGGCTCACGAGCGCGCCCACTCCGTCCACGTGCCCCTGCACCACGTGACCGCCCAGCCGCGCGTCCGCCCGCACCGCACGCTCCAGGTTCACCGGCGAACCCGCCACCAGGTCCCCCAGCGCCGTGCGCCGCAACGACTCCGGCATGACGTCCGCCGTGAACGACCCGTCGCCACCCAGGCTCGTCACCGTCAGGCACACCCCGTTCACCGCGATCGAGTCACCCAGACCCGCGTCCGACGTCGCGAGCGGCCCCTCGACCGTCAGCACCGCGTCCCGCCCCGCACCGTCCGGGAACTCGATCCCCCGGACCCTCCCGATCTCCTCCACGATCCCCGTGAACATCAGCCGACCCGTCCTTCCACGCTCTTCCTCGACACCACCAGCGCGTCGTCCCCGACGCGCCGCACCTCGACCGTGCGGAACCGGTGCGCGTCGGCGATCGTCGCCACGCCCAGCCCGCCCACCACGCGCCGCCCGCCCCCCAGCAGCACCGGCGCCACGTACGCGTGCAGCTCGTCCACCGCCCCCGCGGCGAGGAACGCCGTCGCGAGCGTCGGACCGCCCTCCACGAGCACGTGCCGCACCTCCCGCTCCGCGAGCCGCCCCAGCACCTGCGAGACGTCGCGCGACAGCACGTGCAGCAGCTCGCCCCCCGGCCCCCGCACCCGCGCCGTCGGAGGGATGCCGCGCAACCCCACGACCACCCGCAACGGCTGGTGCTCCGCGAGAGCCTCGGCGCTCGCGGCACCGTGCGCCCGGACGCGCGCGGTGAGGGCCGGGTCGTCCGCGAGGAGCGTGCCCGTGCCGACCGCGATCGCGTCGACCTCGGCACGCACGCGGTGCGCGTGCTCGCGCGCCGCGGTCCCGGTGATCCACCGGCTCGTCCCGTCCTGCGCCGCGACGTACCCGTCGAGGGTCGTCGCGGTCTTGAGCGTCACGTACGGCGTGCCGCGACGCACCGCGGTCAGCCACACCCGCAGGAGCTCCTCGCCCTCGGCGGCGCGCAGGCCCCGCACGACGCGGACCCCGGCGGCGCGCAGGCGGTGGGCGCCACCGGTCGCGGCGGGGTTCGGGTCGTCGACGGCGTGGACGACCTCGGCCACCCCCGCGGCGACGAGCGCGTCGGCGCACGGCGGCGTGCGTCCCGTGTGCGCGCACGGCTCGAGCGTCACGACGGCGGTCGCGCCCGTGACGTCGATCCCGCGGGCGCGCGCGTCCGCGAGGGCGGCCGCCTCCGCGTGCGGCGTGCCCGCGCCCTGGTGGTAGCCCTCGGCGAGCACCGCGCGGGGGTGTGGGTCGAGGGAGTCCGGGGAGGCGCCGTCGGGCAGACCCGTGCCGTGCGGTGCGGGTGCGAGGAGCACGCAGCCGACGCGCGGGTTCGGCCCGTGCGCGGGCCCTCGGGCCGCGAGCTCGAGCGCGCGCGACATCGCGGCGTCGATCGTCAGGGTGCGGGGGTGCTCGCCCATCGTCCTCCTCCCGGGCACGGGTGCTCCGGGGTGAGGGCGGGCGGCGTGCCGGGCGCTCGTGCGGCCCGACGGCGTCGCTCACCACGGCGAGGCCGTCGCCTCGGGGCCGGGTGCCACGGCGGGTCGCCGGAGCACCACGCCCGGGGCGTGGCCGCGCCGCACGTGCTTCCTCCCATCCGGACTGTCACCGTCGGTCCTGGAGTTCCACCAGGTCAACCGCGCGTGGGCGCGGGTCGCGGACTGTCACCGCCGGCTCGGAATTGCACCGACCCCGGAGCACGTTCGTGCGTACTGCTGCTTCCAACGGAGCATGCTACTCGCGCATTCCCCCGCGTCCCGCCGGTCCACCGGTCGGACGCGCGTGAACGACCCCGCACCTCCCTGCCGGGTGGTGAGGTGTCCGCGGCGGTGGGACGGGTGAGGCGTGCGCTTGGCACACTATTTTTTAGAAGGAGACGAAAGGGGCCCACGTCGCCGTGGGCCCCTCCTGTCAGGTCAGTGGGCGTGCGCGGCGTCCGCCAGCGCGCGCAGCGCCTCGATCTCGCCCGGGACGCTCTCGGCGCCGTAGACCGCCGAGCCGGCGACGAAGACGTTCGCCCCCGCGTCCGCGGCCCGCTCGATCGTCGAGCGCGACACTCCCCCGTCGACCTGGATCCAGACGTCGAGCCCCGATGCGCTCACCGCCTCGCGGGCACGGCGGATCTTCGGCAGGGTGCCCTCGATGAACGACTGGCCCCCGAACCCGGGCTCGACCGTCATGACGAGGATCATGTCGACCTCCGCCAGGAGGTCCAGGAAGGGCTCCACGGGCGTCGCAGGGCGCAGCGCGAGCCCCGCCCGGGCTCCGAGGCGCCGCAGCTCGCGGGCGAGCCGCACCGGGGCCGCAGCGGCCTCGGCGTGGAACGTCACGGACGCCGCGCCGGCCTCCGCGTACGCGGGCGCCCAGCGGTCCGGGTCCTCGATCATGAGGTGCGCGTCGATCGGGACGGGCGACACCTGGGCGAGGCGCTCGAACACCGGCAGCCCGAGCGTGAGGTTCGGCACGAAGTGGTTGTCCATGACGTCGACGTGCGCGTAGTCGGCGGTCGAGATCGCGTTCAGGTCGCGCTCGAGGTTCGCGAAGTCGGCGGACAGGATGCTCGGTGCGATGAGGGCTGCCATGGCCCACAGCCTAGGGCGCCGGTCCCCGCGACGCGGCGCCCTAGGCTCCTGCCGTGAGCACCCTCCCCTCCCCCGCCGGTCCCGTCCCGCCCCCGTCCGGACGGCCGGGCGTCACGGTGCGCCCCGCCACCCGGGGCGACCTCGCGCGCGTCGCCGAGATCGCCGCCCCGTTCGTCCGCGACACGTGCGTGACGTTCGAGGAGGAGGTCTGGGACGTCGCGGCGTGGGAGCGCAAGCTCGAGGACGTCACGGGCCGCGGGATGCCGTTCCTCGTCGCGGAGGTCGGCGGCCCCGCGGGCCCGGACGGCCGCGGCACCCCGGTCGTCGTGGGGTACGCCTACGCGGCGCCGTGGCGTCCGAAGCCCGCCTACCGGCACACCGCCGAGGACACGATCTACCTCGACCCCGCGTACGCCGGTCGCGGCGTCGGCACCGCCCTCCTGGGCGCGCTCCTCGACGCGTGCGCGCGAGCCGGGGTCCGCCAGGTGGTGTCCGTCGTCGCCGACGTCCCCGAGGCCGCAGGGTCGCTCCCCCTGCACCGCCGGTTCGGCTTCGCCGAGGCCGGCCGCCTCACCGCCGTCGGCTTCAAGCACGGCCGGTGGGTCGACACGATCCTGCTCCAGCACTCCCTCTGAGCGCCGAGCATGCCCCTACCGGCCGTCCGGTGCCAGAGACGGGCGACGACCGCATGGTCGTCGTGACCGGGCGCCGCTCAGGCGACGAGGCCGCGGCGGAGGTCGGCGGTGCGCTGCTCGACCGTGCGCCACGCGTGGCGGCTCACGCCCGGGTGGGCGTCGCGGTCGACGTCCGCGAGCGCCGCGAGGAGGGCGTCGAGGGTCTGGGCGACGGCGCGCTGGGCGCGGCGTCGGGGCAGTCCCCAGGTGGTGCCCTCGGTGACGAGGTGGTCGGCGGTGAGGCGGTCCATGTCGCGTTCGCCGGCGACGTCCATGGCGAAGACGCGGGAGGCGTGGTCGTGGTGGAGGTGCATGGCGACGTCGTAGGCGGGGGCGAGGCGGACGGTGCCGTCGGCGTGGCGGAGGATCGAGATGTTCTTGGCGTGGGCGTCGGTGTTGCCGATGGCGAGGTTGAAGGTCGTGAGGGCGAGGAGGGGGTCGGGTCGGGTGCCGTCGTCGCGGAGGGTGCGGGCGATGGCGGCGAGGGAGGGGAGGCGGCGTCCGTGCTGGAACTTGCGTTCGGGGTCGCGGGTGTTGATGCCGAGGGCTTGTGCGGTGTCCTCCTGGTGGAGGCGTGCGGTGCCGCCGGGTGCGGTGGGGTCGGGGATGCGGTCGTAGCGGGTGACGACGATGGCGCGTTCGCCGTCGAGCTCGGTGACGTGGGCGTCGATGGTGGTGAGTCCGGTGCGGCGGGCGAGGTCGAGGGCGGCGGCTTCGGTGTTGACGAGGTCGGCGGTGGGTGAGTCGGAGGGTCGGGCGACCTTGAGGATGTGGGTGGTGGGGGCGGTGCCGTGGGGTCGGGCCCAGCCGTGCTCGTCGTGGAGGAGGGTGATCTTGGGTTCCATGCCGGGCAGGGAGCTGGTGAGGTGGTCGGTGCGTCCTTCTCCTCCGCTGCGGGCGACGGCGGCGCGCAGGAGGCGGGCGACGGCGGCGTCGTCGAGGCGTTCGGGTGTGCCGGGGGTGGGGAGGGGCTGGCCTTCGGGTGCGAGGAGGACGGCGCCCGCGGTGTCGTGGCCGTAGTGGACGAGGAAGGCGAGGGCGTCGTCGGGGTCGATGCCGGCGTCGATGGCCATGGCGTCGCGGGTGCGGCCTTCGGGGAGGAGGCCGTCGAGCCAGGCGGCGACGCGGGCGGGGTGGGGTCCGGGTTCGTCGGGTGGGGTGATGGGGAGCAGGTGGGAGAGGACGCGGGCGTCGTGTCCCCAGCGGTCGAGGGCGTCGGTGGTCCAGGTGAGGGTGACGCGGGGGGTGTTGTCGGTGGTGCGCGTGCTGGCGGGTGCGAGGGTGGCGACGGGGGTGTCGTAGAGCCAGGCGGTGACGGTGGTCATGGGCGCTCCTGGAGCCGCAGGTCGACGTCGAGGGCGTCGAGGAGCTCGAAGAGCCGTTGGACCCAGAGGTTCTCGACGCCGTTCTCGAGCTCGGAGAGGTACTGGCGGGTGATGCCGAGCTCGTCGGCGACCTGGGCCTGGGTGAGTCCGCGGGCGCGGCGGACGCGGCCGAGGTAGGCGCCGAGGTCGCGGGGGCTGCGAGGGGTCGTCCAGGTGTCGGCCATGGGTTCTCCTGGGGTCGGGTGTCCCTGTCTCCGCGGCGTGTCAGGTTTCTCCGACACGGCACGGTGTCAGGTTACTCCGACACCATGCCGTTGTCGAGATATGACGACATGACTGGGGCGTCGTCAGCCGTCCTTGCGGCGCACGAGCGTGAGGTGCATCGCGTCGGTGCCGTGGACGTGCGGCCAGAGCTGGACGTCCAGGCGGTCGCCGAGCTCGATCGCGTCGCGCGCCTCGGGGCGCACGACGTCGCGGACGACCGCCGGTGCGTCGAGCAGCTCGACGTCGTCGCGGCGGCGCAGCACGTCGGCGACGACGACCTGGGTCTCGGCGAGGTGGGGCGAGCACGTGACGTAGCCGACCACTCCCCCGGGCCGGACGGCGTCCAGGGCCGAGTCGAGGAGCTCGCGCTGGAGCCCGGTGAGGGTCGCGAGGTCGGCGGGGGTGCGCCGCCAGCGGGACTCGGGACGACGGCGCAGCGCACCGAGGCCGGTGCAGGGAGCGTCGAGGAGCACGCGGTCGTAGGCGCCCGGCTCGTCCTGCCCGACGGCGCGGCCGTCGCCCGTGCGGACGGCCTCCACGGCGTCGGCCGGGACGGCGGCGAGCGCCTTCTCCACGAGGCGTGCGCGGTGCGGCTGGACCTCGTTGGCGACGAGCCGGGCCCCCCGCTCGGCCGCGAGCGCCGCGAGGAGCGCTGCCTTGCCCCCGGGGCCGGCGCACAGGTCGAGCCAGCGCGCGTCGGGACCGGTCAGCGGTGCGGCGGCGAGGGCGAGGGCGACGAGCTGGCTGCCCTCGTCCTGGACGCCGGCGCGGCCGTCGCGCACGGCGCCGAACGCGGCGGGGTCGCCCCCCTCGAGGCGCAGCGCGGTGGGTGCCCAGCGCGAGGGCGTGACGCGGTCGTCGCCGTCGGCCAGCTCGTCGGGGTCGGCGAGGCCGGGGCGGGCGACGAGCGTGACGCGGGGGGCGTCGTTGTCGGCGGCGAGGAGCGCGTCGAGCTCGGCGACGGGGCGTCCGTTGCCGGCGAGCGCGTCGCGCAGGGCGCGGGCGATCCAGACGGGGTGGCTCTGGGTGGCCGCGAGCGCCGCGAGGTCGTCGGGGGCGTCGTCGGCGAGGGTGGTGAGCCAGTCGTCGAGGGGGGTGCGCGCGACGCGGCGCAGGACGGCGTTGACGAGCTGGGCGCTGCCGGCGCCGGTGCGCTCCCTGGCCAGGCCGACGGTCTCGGACACGGCGGCGTGCTGGGGCACGCGCATGCCCAGGAGCTGGTGCGCGCCGAGCCGCAGGACGTCGAGCACGGGCGGGTCGAGGCGGTCGAGGGGCCGGTCGAGGCACAGCGCGAGGGCGGCGTCGTAGCGACCGCGCAGGCGCAGGGTGCCGTAGGCGAGCTCGGTGGCGAACCCGGCGTCGCGGCCGCGGATGCCGCGCTCGCGCAGCAGCGGGGGCAGGACGAGGTTGGCGTAGGCGTCGGAGCCGTCGACCTGACGCAGGACGTCGAACGCGACGGCGCGGGCCGGGTCGGTGCCCTTGCGCCGCTGGGACGGCGCGTTCGAGCTGCGGGACGTCTCGCCGCGGGAGCGCGCGGCGCCGCGCTGGCGGCCTCGGGCGTCGCGGCGCTCGTCGGCACGGCGGTCCTGGCCACCGTCCGACCTGTTCGAACGGGCGTTCGAGCCATCGCGCCCCGTCTCTCCGCGCGCGTTCGAACGCGCGTTCGACTCGCGGTCGTCCCGTGCGGATCCGCCCGCCCGGCCGCTCGAACGTGCGTTCGATCCCCTGGTCGACGGCCGGCGGTCCGCGGCGTCGCGGTCGCGGTCCGGGGGCGTGCCGCCGCTCATCGGGCGACCTCCGTGCCGAGCACGAGGTCCTCGGGGAGGCGGGCCCCGCGCGCCCAGTCGGCGGCCGGCATCTGCTTCTTGCCCACGGGCGCGACGTCCCCGAGCCGGACGGCGTGCGTCGCGGTGCCGACGAGCACCTCCTTCTTCCCGGCGCGCACCTGCCCGGGGGCGAGGTCCGTGACGTCGGGGCGCGGCGTCACCGGGCCGAGCCCGAGGCGGACGGGCGCGCCGTCCGGACCGGGGACCGTGGTCCACGAGCCCGGTGCGGGGGTGCAGCCGCGCACGAGACGGTCGACCGCGAGCGCCGGGTGGTCCCAGCGCACCTCCGCGTCGGCGGGCGTGAGCTTCGCGGCGTGGGAGACGCCGTCGGCGGGCTGGGGCTGCGGGCGCAGCGTCCCGTCCTCGAGCGCGTCGAGCGTCGCGACGAGCAGGCCCGCGCCGGACACGGCGAGGCGGCCGAGGAGGTCACCGGCGGTGTCGCGGGGGCGGATGGTCTCGGTCGTCGTGCCGAGCGTGGGGCCGGAGTCAAGGCCCTCTTCGATGAGGAACGTCGTGGCACCGGTGACCTCGTCGCCGGCGATGATCGCGCGCTGCACGGGGGCCGCGCCGCGCCAGGCGGGCAGGACGGAGAAGTGCAGGTTCACCCACCCGTGCCGGGGCACCGCGAGGACGTCGGGTCGCAGGATCTCCCCGTACGCGACGACGGGTGCCGCGTCGACCTCGAGGGCGGCGAGGCGCGCGAGGAAGTCCTCCCCGCGCGGGCGGTCGGTGATGACCGGGATCCCGGCCTCCTCGGCGCGCACGCGCACCGGGCTCGGGGTCAGGCGCCGGCCGCGGCCCGACGGGGCGTCGGCGCGCGTGAGCACGGCGACCACGTCGTGGCGGGAGTCGAGGAGGGCGTCGAGGGACGGGACCGCGGTATCCGGGGTCCCCGCGAACAGCAGGCGCATGGGCCCGAGTCTAGGTGGCGTCGCGCGGCCGTCCCGCGGCGGCCCGGGTCCCCGGCCATCACCTCAGCCGGGGTCCGGTGCCTCCGTGTGCCCGGGGCCGTCCACGGTCCGCGTGCCGAGCGGCGCGCCCAGCGGCACCTCGACGGTGCGCGCGGTCGCGACGTCCGGGCACGCCGACCCGGCGTCGGTCGCGCGCACGTCGACCCGCACCGTGATCGTCACCGCGTCGTCGCTCTCGACGACGTCGACGCCCTGGTACGTCTCGCAGCGGGCCCGGTGCTCGACCACGATCGGCACCGCGCTCGCCCCCGGGTCCGCGTCGGGCGCGACGTGCCACCGAGCGGTCCCGGTCGTCTCCTGGCCGCCGCACGCTGTGAGCGTCGCAGCAGCCAGCAGGGCCGCGAGCGCCGCGAACGGGCTGGACGAGCGTGCTCCCTGCGCGGCGGGAGGCCCGCCACGACGACCCCTGCGCGGCCGGCGGACGCCGGGGGTCACGGTCCGACGGCGACCCCGAGGTCGCGCAGCGCGGCGCGCAGGCCCGCGGTGCCCTCGAACAGGTGGGTGCGCAGGCCGAGCCGCGCCGCGGCGTCGACGTTGGCCGGGCTGTCGTCGGTGAACAGCGTGCGCGCCGGGTCGAGCCCGAACCGGTCGATCGCGAGCGCGAAGATCGCCGGGTCCGGTTTGGCGAGTCCCTCGCGGCCGGAGACGAGGACGTCCCGCATGAGGGTCGTCGCGGGCGCGGCGGGCGCGGCGTGGGGGTAGAGCTCGGCCGACCAGTTCGTCAGCCCGTACAGCCGCAGGCCGAGGTCGTGCAGCTCGCGCACGAGCTCGGCCGAGCCCTCGACCGGGCCGGTGAGCGTCGCGGGGAACTGCTCGACGTACCGGTCCAGGAGCGCCACGTGGTGCGGGTGCGACGCCGCGACCCGGGCCCGCGCGTCGGCCCACGTCGCGCCCGCGTCGCGCTCGTGGTTGAGCACGAGGAAGTCGACGTCGGCGAAGAACGCGTCCACGTCGCGGCGGTCCAGGCCCGCGAACGCGCCGTACGGGTCCCAGCCGACGAGCACGTTGCCGAAGTCGTACAGCACCGCGTCGACCGCGGGCTCGGGGGCGCCCTCGGGCGCGGGGACGGGGCGGTGGCTCACAGGATCTCCTTCGGGTCGAGCTCCACCCGCACGCTACCCGGCTCGCGCCGCGCGGACCGGACGGCGAGCGACGCGGCGAGCTCGCGCGCGAGGCGCCGACCGTCGCGCACCGGCACGCGCACGACGGCGCGCACGGGCGGGGCGTCGACCATCGCCGGGGCCGGCCCGTCGCCCTCGCCGCGACCGCGCGCCGGCGCGGGCACCTCGACGGGTCCCAGCACGGTGTCCGGCCCCGCGAGCCCGACCCGCCCCAGGACCGCCGCGACCGCGGGCCGGTCCCCCGTCACCGCCGCGACCCGCACCGCCGGGGGCAGCGCGAGCTCGGCCCGCTCGTCGAGCTCACGGTCGGCGAGGAGCGCCGGGTCCCAGCGCACGAGCGCGTTCGTCGGCGCGGGCGCGGCGTCGCCCACGAGCAGCACCTGCCCGCCCGTGGTCGCGGGCCGCACGAGCGCCGCGGCCGCGAGCCACCGGGCGAGCGCGTCCTGGGCCACGTCGAGGCCCACGTGCGCGGTGCTCACCGCCGCGTCGAGCAGGAGCGCGGCCGCGTACCCGCCCTCGGCGACCGGCTCGGCACCCGGTGTCGCCACGACGAGCGCGGGCCGCGACGACACCGCGCCCAGCACGCCGCCCGCCGCCCCGGCGCCCGACACCTGCACCGGCACCCCCGCGAACGCGCGCCCCAGCTCCTCCGCCGTGCGCTGCGACCCCACCCGCACCGACCGCAGGCCCGTCCAGTGGCACTCCGCGCACGACCACCCGCCCGCGAGCGCCCCGCACCACGCGCACTGCGGGGTCGCCTGCGGGCCGGACAGCGCGAGCGGGCCGTGGCACACCGTGCAGCGCGCGGGGGTGCGGCACCGCGCGCACGCGACGACGGGCACGTACCCGGACCGCGGCACCTGCACCAGCACCGGCCCCTGCGCGCGCGCGGCGCGCGCCGCGCGCCACGCCGCCGTGGGGATGCGCGCCGCCGCGCCCGGGCCCTCCGCCGCGAGCTCGACCGACGTCAGCGCCCGCACCCGGGGCGCGCGGGCGCGCACGACGTCGCGCGGCGCGGCGAGGTCGTGCGCCCAGCCGCGCGCCACGAGGGCGTGCGCCGCGACCGTGCGCCCGTGCGAGCCGAGGAGGAACGCCGCCCCCTCCAGCTCGCTGCGCAGCGCGAGCACCTCGCGCGCGTGCGGGTAGGGCGCGCGCGGCTCGGCGAGCGTGTCCTCGCCGTCGTTCCAGCACACCACGAGGCCGAGGTCGACGACGGGCGCGAACGCGGCCGCGCGCGTCCCCACGACCACGCGCGCGCTGCCGTGCAGCACCGCGAGGAACGCGCGGTACCGGGGGGCGGGGCCCTCGTCCGCGGTGAGGCGCACGACCTCGCCGCCCGTCGCGGCGTCCCACGCGGGCAGCCCGGCCGCCGCGAGCGCCGCGCACACCTGGTCGACGTCGCGCGCGTCCGGCACGACGACGAGCGCCCCCCGCCCGCCGGACCTCGCCGCACGGACCGCCTCGGCGACCGCCGCCGCCCAGTGCGTCACGGGCGGCGCGTCCGGGGCGGGGCGGGCGCGGGCCGTCGTGCGCTCCGGTGTCGTGCCGGGTGCGGGCGGGCGCGGGGTCGCGAGGCCGGGCAGCGCCGTCCACACGGCGCGCGGCGCGCCCCCGCCCGCGACGTGGGCGAGGAACGCGGCGCCGGCGCGGTACGGGGCCCACACGGAGCCCGCGTCGACGCCCGGCGCCCCCGGGGGCGCCCCCCCCCCCCCCCCCGCGCGCGGGGCCCCCCCCCCCCCCCCCCCCCCCCCCGGCCCCCGCCCCGACGCCCTCCCGCGAAAGAGACCGTCATGACCACCCGCA